>URRQ01000011.1 GCA_900550235.1 uncultured Lachnospiraceae bacterium | reverse complement strand
ACTTTCATTACTATTTGTGCCGCCGACTTGGCGGCGGAATGGAGATTATTATGGATGAATTACAAAACGTTCAAATGAACACTGAAGTGACCGTTCAAGATATGACAATAGAAAATCGATTGGAAATTATCGAAGAAGGTATTAGGAAAAATTATCTTGCACGATTGGAAGAAATGGAAATTGCACCGGTCCAGAATCTTTTGCCATTAGAAGAAGACCTAATTGATAATGTTAGATTGTTTAAAATTACAGAAATGGTATATCAAAAGGGTGAGTGCGCAACAGACAAATTTACGACAGTATTTAATACATTGTCTACATATAATGCAACAGCTTTTATTATCATGGATTCTGATGGAAAGAAAACAGATTTTTATGTAGGTGTTCGTAACGATGAAACAGATGAGAAATTAAAACGTTCTACGGTTACATTAGGAGACACACTGAAACATACATTAGTGGGACATTTTCCGGGGATTAAAATTAAGAACGAAAACAGAGTTCAGATAGCGGAATTGTCGAAAAAAATTCTTAATCAGCATAATGTGGCGTCAGTTAGCGTTGTAGGAAACACAAAATCTAATAAAGAACAGTCAAACGAACAGTTTGTTCAGGGATTGGAAAAACTTGCATTAGCGATGCAGGGTAGACAGTATATTGGCATTATTGTAGCAGAAAATCAATCTCCACAGGACGTGCAGCTTTTAAGAAAGGGTTATCAGGATTTATATACAAAGTTGTCTCCGTTGCAGAAGGTTCAACTGTCTTCTAATGAATCATCATCTTCTTCACAAAGTCAATCATTTTCGAAGATGAATGGAAAACAGAAAGCAGCTATGATAGGTAGTGCTGCAGTTTCTTTAGGCGGTGCAATTGGAGGTGCAGTTATAGGATCTGGTGTGGGTGCGATGATTGGCGGTTCTGTGGCAGGACATTTAAGTGGTTTTATTAGTTCGTTAGCTCCAAATGAGCAGATGACAACGAGTAGAGCAACAACTACTTCTACGACAACGGAAAATAAGGCAGTTACTGATTTGCTACATTTATTGGATGAATCATTGAGACGAACGAATGAATATGACAGCTATGGTATGTGGAATGTTGCCGGATATTTTGTTTCTGACGATATGTCGGCTGCTGAGATTGCAGCAAGTAATTATCGTTCTTTGATGAATGGAGAAAATTCAGGACGTGAAGTATCTGCTATTAATTCATGGAGAAGCAACAACCCTCATTTGGCAGGAAACTTTACTGATTTAACAACATATTTGTCAAGATTTATTCATCCAAAGTTCTGTTATGGTTATAAGGATAACATGTGTATTTTGACAGATGCGGCGACATCTATTAGCGGGAAAGAATTGGGAATTCATTTAGGCTTGCCTAGAGCAACAATTGCAGGATTACCGGTGATTGAGCATGCGGAATTTGGCAAAGAGGTTAATTCATATCGTTTATTCAAGAAGGATGATAAAGATAATCCGGAAGATAGAATGACTTTAGGAAAAGTATTTGATTT
This sequence comes from uncultured Lachnospiraceae bacterium, assembly GCA_900550235.1. GTDB lineage: Bacteria > Bacillota > Clostridia > Lachnospirales > Lachnospiraceae > Faecalimonas. Next base: position 50,975 of record URRQ01000011.1, on the reverse strand, counting down.
AGGTCAGATTACTAATAAGGTCGTGGAGTTGGATAACAAGAGCTTGAATATGCATACATTTATCACTGGATCCACTGGTTCTGGAAAAAGTAATACAGTTTATCAGATTCTTACAGAATTACATCAGGATAAGATTCCATTTTTAGTAATCGAACCGGCAAAAGGTGAATATAAAGATGTATTTGGAAACTGGGATGATGTAAATGTATTTTCAACGAATCCAAATGTGGCTCGTTTGGTGAATATTAATCCATTTAAGTTCCCAGAATCCATTCATGTATTAGAGCATGTAGATGGTCTGGTAGAAATCTTTAGTGTTTGTTGGCCAATGTATGATGCTATGCCAGCTTTCTTTAAAGATGCCATTTTAAAATCATATGAAGATGTAGGTTGGGACTTAGGTTCCTCGACTTTCGACGGAGAAGAAATTGAATATCCGGATTTTGAAGTGCTAGTAGAAAAATTAAATGAATTAATTGAAGCATCTGATTATGCATCTGATATTAAATCGAATTATAGAGGGGCATTAATCACTCGAGTTAAATCGCTTACAGTTGGTCTGAACAAATTCATTTTTACTACAGAGCAGACACCTTACGAAACGTTGTTCGATGAAAACTGTATTTTAGATATTAGTAGAGTTAAATCTAATGAAACAAAGGCTTTGATTATGGGGCTTATGGTTTACATTTTGAATGAATATCGTGTAGACCGTAAACAAGCCAATAACAGTGGATTAAAACATGTAACTGTTCTGGAAGAAGCTCATAATCTTTTGATTGCAACAGGAAGTTTTGGCTATCCGAAGGAAGAAGGCATGCGAATTGCTTTGGATGTGGAATGAGTTCTATACGCCACACAGAAATGCAGATAATCCTCTATACAATGACGATTGTATTTTCACACCTGGCGTGAAGGTGTTTAAGAGTGATATTAACTTTCCGGAACTATTGCCGGAGGCAGAATGGTGGGATGTGGACGTGATCACGTGTGCCGCGCCAAACTTAAGAAATATACCAAGTAACCGTATGAATCCAAATGCCGGAAGTAGAAAAGCAGATATCACTCCCGAAGGATTAATAGCATTGCATACAGCAAGAATTACAGAGATAATTTTGATGTAATTGAATATGCAGTGTTCCATACAGAAAGAGAAATGGTGAATTATAAGGCGTTTGAGGATGTAATGAGGAGATTTGCATTAGAAGATTAAGGAAGTGATTTGAATGTTGGGATGGCATGATGAAAAAGGTGGAAGTAAAGTTTTCTGGTTTCAGGAAACAAAAGCGGGAAATCAGAAATTGATTCGCCCAGATGGTACTTCAAGAATAATGAAAAAGAAGCATGAGCATTTTGCAGAATTAGGAAAACAGGCTTTAGCAGGATGGCAGCGTGCAAAGTTACTGATGGATGAATATGGTATTTGGGCTGCGACTGCTTTTGGTTGTACTATGAATACACTGATCGGAGTCAGAAAAAGCAAATTTGACCCATACGCATATATCTTTTCGTCTTGCCAGAATACAGAACGAGCTGTATATCCGTTTTTATCTGAAGAACAAGTCAAAATATGTCGCAAGAACGTAGATGATTTTTACCGAAATCCTAATCTTCAGGCAGCATGGCATGATTTTATTTTGCATCCAGTGTGTCTTAAGGTTTCGAGAAATCTGAAGGAAGTTGTTCCGGTTTCCATAGAGAGTATAGGTTGCGGTCAAGGAACTTTAGGACAATATAGATTTGAGCCAGTGGGAGCAATCAATGATAAAGAAGCTATAGAATTTTTGGTTAGGTAAGTGGACGAGGAGTTTTAATTAGCCAATCAAAAGTTTAAAGTGTTCGAATTCGACCACTTAAAAACGCATATTGCCTGCATTTTTTGATTATTGCAAATGGTCACTTTACGGTTTTGAATGTATCATTTTATATTAGGTAGTTATCTGCTTTGAGGATATTTGAGGAGGAAGATGTAAAAATTACTTGATTCATGCTACAATATTCTAGGAGAATTACAGTACATTGGGAGATTATAAAATGAAATATACACATAAATACACACATTTTACGGATATTGAAGAAGTAGTTAAATGGACATACGATAATGATAATCTGTTTTATGATAAAAATAATCCGTATTCTGGAAATGAAGAAACTTTAGGGCAATCAGGTACAGCGGATAATATAAGAAAAATGTTTAATTATCCTGGACCGCAAATTTTGCAAAAAGGTTCTTTTGAGGAAATGAACATAGCAGAATTGCTGATGTGTATTAATAATGCACAAGATAAAACACGACCAGCGGTTAACAGAGAATTTCTGGCTATGACGAGCACGAGTAAAAAAGTGATAAATATATTATTACTTGGAAGAATTTTGGATGGAGAAGCAACGGATGGGAGTTTTGTTGTTCTAGAAGAGAAAGCTACAGAACAATATAAAGATACACATCAAGTTTTGTATGAATATTTTAAAGAGATATATAAATTAGCAGAGCGTCCTAATGGAGGAATAAAGACAATTAAATACTTTCCAGGGAGAACTGTTTCCTATGCTCAAATATGTAATGCTAGCAAAAAATTTAAAAATAACATCAAAGATGAAGGGATACAAGGTGGATTAGATGAGTTAGTAGAATATGGGTTTGTTAAATGTGTAGATAAAAACAAGGGATTGTATAAGTTAGATTTTAAGGAATGTAAAAAATTTTTGGACAAATGTAAATGGGAGTAAATGCGGATATTATAAAAAGTTCCGTGATTTATAAGATAGACCTCTTGTATGATGAGTTTAGAAAGAACGCAAATAATTTCTTTCAGCAAATCAATTCAGGAGGTTTTTTATATGGAAAGTCAATACTTAAAAAATATTATAAGCGTAAATGATCCGGATATGTCGCAAGAGGCACTGGATAGTTATACATTGAATTATCCGGATTTTATGGAGAATGGAAAATGCAAGGATGGATTTAGAGGCGATACTTTACAAAGCTGTGGATGGACCTTTGGAAAACAGAATAAGTTTGTGGCCAAATTTAATCCTCGATTACGATCATATGGTCGCTTGTTCAGTAATGAAGAAATAAAAATTATCGAGAAATTTCGATTGAATTATCACTGTATTTCCAATTTTGCGGTTTTACCACAACACTTGAATATATGGAGAGGTTTATTTAAAGAAGGATTTAATGATAATTGGGGCAATGGTCAATGCGATTATTTTGATATTTTTTTAAACCTTATTCGTTCATATTATTTGAACATCGTTATGCCAGATGACGCCAAAAATCAAATTTTAAAACACAAAGAGTGGTTGGATTGGTTTGGTGAAAAAGAGGATGGATGGCGTGCATTTGTTGATTATTATCGTTTTTTGCCATATGTGAATTCCTTATATGAAGTAAAAGACGTGTTTGCATCACATTGTAGTTATCAAAAAAAAGATTGTAAAGAAATTGTTGGTAGCTATCACGGATGGGATTTCTGTTTACCACTTTGTTCAAAAGAGGGAAAGCGTATATCTTTAGAAGTGGCTAAACAACGAGCAATGAATTATGTGGAAAACTCATTGTGGATTTGGGAAGAAAGGAGCAGATTGTTTGAAGTGTCACAAGCCAAGAATGTATATGACAGATGATGGTTTTTACGACATTGTAATTACGACAGTCGTTAATTACAATTTTATGGACATAGCGCCATTGGAAACAGCAGACTACATTACAATATATTGTCCGGAATTATTGGAATTGCTGTCACCTGCGATTTTTGGTGTGCTGTTAAGCATGATGACAGAAAAGAAGCAGTAAGGTTCATAAAAAGTAATGTCTTGAAAGAATAGAAGAAAAAAACCGAAATATTAAAGTCGCCAGAGTTTTGGCAAGGGAACCATAAAAAAAATGATAAAATGTGGCTAAATCGGAGGTAAAGTCGATGGATGAATTTGTTATCAAAAAGAGTAAAAAGCTATATTTAAAAAATGGGAAAGCATACTTATTCAATGTTGAAAAGTTGGTTGAAGCAATGGCGAAAAGAAGCCAAGTTTCTACAGCAACGATACAAAAGAAGCTTGAACTAGCCGCAGAGGACGAAAACAGTAAGGCGAGGACTGCTTCTAGGATCATGAGTTTTCTAAGAGGGAATGACGACGAGACTATTAGTTTAAATACAGCGCATCTCTTGGGTCTTGCATACGGAGATAGTGAGATGGCTTTCTTGGAAGAAGTGGAAATTGGAAGAATAGTTCAGGCGTTGACAGAAAAAGAGAATAGTAGATGTAATGTTCAAATTAAAGAAATCTACAGAATGCTTTATGAAATCTTATATGAGATGGATGAGAGTTACAATTATAACTTTGTACCGGATAAAGAAACTAAAAATATAGATGCGTTTGGTTATTACGAGAAACGAATCGATGCAGTTCGTAAGCTGGTGAATACGAGATTATTAGATACGAGGAAGATTCGTCAAAAACTAATACAAATAATTGATGAAACTGAGGTGTTTGTTAAGAGTTACTCAATTCCTGGGGTTGTTCCTCGTTGGAAGAAACTCAACAAAAAAATCACGTACTTTGATCCCGTTTATGATATCTGTGTCGAGAACTACAAACTGTATAAAGCCGTCTGCAATAGAGAAGTAAGTATTGATAACTTAATTATGTTCAGATTTGATTTTTTACCGATGGAAAAGGACTTCGAAGAACGTGCGGAGTATTTTGCTAGTGTTGCTCAAAAAGTGGATGATGGCAACTTACAGTATTCATATGAAAAAGTATTTAGAAATGAATTGTTATTGACCTTGGAGAAGGTGTTTGAACACGATTTTCCAGATTTGTTTATGAAAGAGTAGGTGATCAATATGTTAATATATAAAATGCAATTGCCGATTGATATGTTGGATGTGAGAAAAATAAAATTACCTTTTGAATCAGTTGCGGAGGCTAAAGAACATATTCTAAAAATCGAAAAGCAATATGAAATTCCATGTGCGTGGTATCAAACTGATATTCACGATGTTTCTTCAAATATTCAAAAGGATTTCTACCTTATTCCTATAGGAACAGGGCACGACTGGGGAGATAGACTCCGTAAGGAAGAATATTTGGGAACAGTGCTGTTGTATGATGATACTTTAGTTTTGCATTATTTTTTAACTGAAATCGAAAAACAAGAAACTTCGTAGGAGGAGATTGTATGGCACTCAAAGATCATTTATATGTTTTAGGTGATGTATTTGATCGTACAAATCATAAATAGGATTGATTACGGTTGTAGATGTAGTAATGGAAAGTTTGGAGGGTGTGTCTTGAAACAAAGGAGGAATTTTATGTGTGAGGAACATTTGAAACGATTAGAAGAAAGAATTCATATTTTATTGGGATATATCGTCGGTATGTATTTGTTGACTAGTGAAGATACTCAGATACCCTACTGCCCGTCAGAGGAGAAACGCCAGGCCTTTGTGCTAAGATATCCATTAAATGAATTTATTGGAATCGCACCAGAATGGAATGACAATAAGTTGTTAGTTGATGAAAAATTATATGAAATTAAAGTGGATGAAATTTGGCGAAACGAGAAATAGATGAAGCAATTGAAAAGATTGATCAAACTTGGTGTAGCGTGAATGTAATTGCACTGTGGTATTTTTTATGTCTATCAAGAGATAACTCTTGCGGCTGATGCCTATCTCATTTTCCATACCTTGCTTCTAGCAAGTATGAATACTCACAAGAGGATAAGAAAATGGAAAGGAAAAGAGAAACAATTTTAAGGCAAAAAGAAGAAGCTAAATTAAATGTGAAGCAGTATGAAAACAAACTCAAGCCGTTGGGAAATCGTAAGCAACAATTTGAAGAAACAGCCTATAGATAGAAAAATTATCGCTTTGCCGGTTTGACATTGAAATACAGGAGATAAAAAGTATATGAAAGAAGTACCTCTCTGAGATAAAACAAACTTGCCTTCGAAGAGGCGGCCGCTTATTCCGGAATCGGTATCAATTAACATCTAAAGCTTCCCATAGAAAAACAAACCTCAATATGATAAAATAAGGATGCGACGAAGTTGGTTTATTCGTTGCATGTACGTCATATCGGGACTCTTTTCACAGGGAAAGGAGTTTTAAATATGTCAGATAAAAGAAAAAAACAAAGATACCTGATACGTATGACGATGAATATGATGAGTATGGAAATGCATTGGAATATGCTTAAAAAATAATATGTGATACAGGGCAGTACTGTATCACATATTATATCACATCTGCGTATCAAAAGTATACCTAGATAGGCACTTGGAAAACTCAAGAAAGGAGAAAAAATGACACAAAATATATCACAAACCCACTTAAATCCTAGTATACGAGAGGATTTAAACATGATACGTGTTCTCTTTGTATGCCACGGCAATATCTGCCGTTCGACCATGGCACAATTTGTATTCCAACACATGGTCAACACCCGAGGTCTTTCCGACCTCTTTCATATTGACTCTGCTGCCACAAGCAGAGAAGAAATCGGCAACGGTCCACATTACGGAACCGTCAATAAAATGCGTGAAGTCGGGATACCCGTTCTTCCGCACCGAGCAATCCAAATGACTAAGAAAGATTATAACGAATATGATTTCTTACTTGGAATGGATGAAGCAAACATTCGAAATATGAGAAGAATAGCAGGTGGTGATCCGGATCAAAAGATCCATATGCTTCTCGATTATAGTAAGCAGCCAAGAGCAATTGCCGATCCGTGGTACACGGGCAATTTTGATGTCACATACTCAGACGTTGTAGAAGGGTGTAACGCTTTTCTTCAGTATTTAGAAGAAAATAATTTTTTAAAGTAGTTGTATAAGTTTCTATTCATGAAAACTTAAGAATTTCGCAAAGTTCTTTCCTTTGTTCCATGCTATGATAAGGGTAGATTTGAGGCGGAACGTCTCTAAGACAGGAGAGAATCTATGCGTACAATCAGAAAAATTATAAAAACACTTTTTCTCATCTGTGCTGCGATTGGGATTGTGAGCTGTTCGTATTTAATCTGTGAAGGATATGATTTATATAAAAGTGCAATTGAAAAAGAACCGATTACAGTAAAAGTCGAGGAGATTCGTAGTAAAGAAAACTATACAAGGATTGATGACCTGCCGCAGACTTATCTGGATGCGATTATTTCGGTGGAGGACCACAGGTACTATTATCATCCGGGAATCGATATACTTGCAATCGGAAGAGCGGCAATCAATGATATCAAAGCCGGAAGCCTCGTAGAGGGTGGAAGTGGAATTACACAACAGTTGTGTAAAAATTTATACTTTACACAGGAGAAAAAATTCTCGAGAAAAATTGCAGAAGTATTTCTGTCATTTCAGTTTGAAAAGCTGTATACAAAAGATGAAATTCTAGAGTTGTATGTGAATTCTATCTTTTTCGGGAACAATTATTATTGTGTCAAAGAGGCGAGTTTGGGATATTTTGGGAAACTTCCCAAAGATATGAATGACTATGAGAGCACCTTGCTTGCAGGGATTCCAAATGCGCCTTCTGCATATGCATTGACGAAGAATCCGGAACTTGCGCACCAAAGGCAGAAAAGGGTGTTAGAGAAGATGGTAAAGTATAAGTATTTGACAGAAAAAGAAGCAAAAGCAATCATGCATAAATAAAGAGGTCACACATATATTACTATAAAGTAAGACTATGTGTGGCTTTTATTATGAAGGATTCTTTGAAGCAGAAGATGGCAGAGGCAACCAGTTTTCCGAAAGACGTAGTGTTGGGGGTTCCGATTCTAACGATGACGGGACGGTTGGAACTTTGTATAGAAAATTATCGTGGGATTATAGAATATACAGATGTACTGATACGAGTTCAAAGCAAATCCGGACAGATAAAAGTTTCAGGAAAACGTATGCAGATTGAATATTATACGAATGATGAGATGAAGATTACAGGACAGATTCAATCTGTGGAATATTGCTAGGAGGAGATGCGTTGCTGTTATCATTGATTCGTTATATAAAAGGATATTTACGAATTAGCATTATCGGATATTCACCTGAGAGATTTCTAAATCTTTGCAGTCATCATCATATTTATATTTGGGGACTTAAGCCAAGTGGAAATCGTTATGAAATGTATATGACTGTTGCGGGATTTCGTAAACTAAAACCTATCATAAAAAAGACGAAGACAAAGGTAGTGATTTTAAAACGATATGGTCTTCCTTTTTTTTTACACAAATACAGAAAACGGAAAGTGTTTTTTGCAGGAGCGATCGGAAGTGTTTTTGCGATTTATTTGATGTCGTGCATTATATGGAATATCCATATTGAAGGCAATTTTACGCGGACAGATGAAACTATATTAGAATATTTGGAAACGCAGGGGGTGATACATGGAATGAGGAAATCAAAACTCGATTGTGCGAAAATCGTTCGGGATATTCGGAAAGAGTTTCATGATATTATTTGGGTTTCTGCATCTATAGAAGGTACAAGGCTTCTGATTCAAGTGAAGGAAAATACGGATACTATGAAGAAACAGGAAGTCAATAAGGGATATCCTGGTACTGATCTGATTGCTTCTCAAGACGGAAAAGTAGTAAAAATTGTTACGCGAAATGGCATGCCTAAGGTGAAGGAAGGCGATCGGGTTAAAAAGGGCGATGTGCTTGTGAGCGGCAGAGTTGAGATATTAAATGATGCCAAGGAAGTAACAGAATATCAGTATCAATCAGCTGATGCAGACGTGTACATTCAATCCTCATTTCCATATGAGGATCACATTTCACACATTTATGAAAAAAAGGACTACACGGATAGAAAAAGAACATGTTTTTTTGTCCGAATGGGAGATTATATATTAGAAACAGGACTTTTATCAAACTCATATAAGAACGCAGATATATTTATGGTTGAAAATCGGTGTAAGCTGGGAGAGCATTTTTATTTGCCGTTTTCTTATGGTGTGAAGACATGCAAAGAATATGAGTGGAAGAAACAAAAGAGAAGTAAAGAGGAGATTCAGTTCATTTTGACGAAAGAATTTCAAAGATTTTGCAAGGATTTGGAGAAAAAAGGGGTAGAAATTGTTGGAAAAGATGTTAAAATATACAATGAGAATCAGTCTGCCAGTGCAAAAGGGAAAATAACCTTGATTCAAAAGGCAGAGGAGAGAAGAAATACTGAATTGATTCATCCAAAAGGAGTTAACTAAATGGGAATATTAGAAACAGTAATTGAAATTTCAGCAGAGCATGAGAAAAATGTTTTCGGTGAATTTGATGTGTTTGCCAAGAAGATCGAGCGGACACTTCACGTAACATTGATTGCTCGTGAAGGGAAAGTGAAGATTCTTGGAGAGGCTGCTTATGTGGAGAGGGCAAAGAATGTCTTGTCTCAGTTAAAAGAACTATCCAAACGTGGCAATACGATTTCTGAGCAAAATGTTGATTATGCATTGTCTCTTGCATTTGAGGGAAATGAAGATGGCCTTTTAGAAGTGGATAGAGATATTATTTGTCATACTTTGCAAGGAAAACCGATCAAGCCAAAGACATTAGGACAGAAGAAATATGTGGATGCCATTCGGAAACAGATGATTACGTTTGGACTTGGTCCTGCAGGAACTGGTAAGACGTATTTGGCTATGGCTATGGCAATCACCGCATTCAAAAGTAATGAAGTAGGTCGAATCATTTTGACAAGACCGGCGATAGAAGCGGGAGAAAAACTTGGATTTTTACCTGGAGATCTTCAGAGTAAGATCGATCCGTATTTACGGCCTCTTTATGATGCGTTATATCAGATCATGGGAGCGGAAGCATTTATCAAAAATTCAGAAAAGGGATTGATTGAAGTTGCACCGCTTGCCTATATGCGTGGACGTACGTTAGACAATGCTTTTATCATTTTAGATGAAGCGCAAAATACGACACCTGCACAGATGAAGATGTTTTTGACGCGAATCGGATTTGGTTCGAAAGTTGTGGTAACCGGTGATTCTACACAGAAAGACTTACCGGCTGGTGCAACGTCCGGCTTGGATATCGCATGTAAGGTGTTAAAGAATATTGATGATATTTCTATATGTAATTTGACAAGCAAAGACGTAGTTCGTCATCCGCTTGTTCAAAAGATTGTAAAAGCATATGAAGAATACGAAAGAAAACCGGAAAAGAAATCGGGTGTGAAGGAAAGAAGGAGAAAATCATGACACTTTACTTTGAAGAGGAAGGGGAGTTAAAGTTAGACCTTCCTTGTGAGGAACTTGCAAGAACAGTAATAGAGGCGGCGCTTGATTACGAGGAGTGTCCGTACGAAGTGGAAGTTAATTTGTTACTGACAACAAATGAGGAAATTCAAAAAATGAATGCGGAATTTCGAGAAATCGATCGGGCTACAGACGTATTGTCATTTCCAATGGTTGATTATGAAGAGCCGGGCGAGTTTGAATTTTTAGAAGGGGCAGATGAGTATTTTCATCCGGAAACCGGAGAGTTAATGCTTGGAGATATTGTGATTTCAAAAGAGAAAGTATTATCGCAGTCAGAAGAATACGGACATTCCCCGAGAAGAGAATATGCTTTTCTTATTGCCCATAGTATGCTACACTTAATGGGTTATGACCATATGGAGGAAGAGGAACGTCTCTGTATGGAAGCAAAACAGCGGGATATTTTAGACCGTTTGAACATCTTACGATAGATTGACGAGGTATTATCAATGGGAACAGAGAAAAAGAAAAGAGAAGGCGCCTTTTTAGTCCAAGGTGCAATCCTTGCATCTGCCGGAATCATTACGAAGATCATCGGTGTGGTTTACAGGATTCCTCTCATCAACATTATGGGGGATCAAGGGCAGGCATATTATGGAATTGCCTTTGAGATTTATGCGATCGCATTACTGTTAACGTCCTATAGTCTGCCTCTTGCAGTATCGAAGCTTGTGTCGGCAAGAGTTGCAAAAGGAGAGAGACGCAATGCGTTTCGTGTATTTAAAGCCGCATTGATCTTTGCAATTACGGCCGGAACAGCGATTGGACTGATTGTCTTTTTTGGTTCAGATTTTATTGCAGGTAAGATTATGGCAATGGAGCCAAGTAAATATGCGCTTCGTGTACTTGCTCCATGTTTACTTGTAGTTGCGGTTATGGGGGTAATCCGGGGATATTTTCAAGGTTTGGGAACGATGCTCCCGACTGCTATCTCACAGATTTTGGAACAGATCGTCAACGCCGTTGTAAGTGTTGTCGGAGCCAGTTATTTATTTGAGTTTGGGAAAAAAGCGGCGGAAACAAAAGCAAAAGAATATCTTCCTGCAGCCTATGGTGCGGCGGGCGGAACACTTGGTACTTTATGTGGAGCAATCGCAGGCTTACTTTTTCTTGCGTTTGTATTTTTAGCATATCGAAAAATTATCAAACGTCAGCTTCGAAGAGATCACAGTCGTTATCAAGAAAGTTATTCCGATATTTTTACTGTTTTGTTTTATACGATCACACCGGTTATTTTAAGTACGGCAGTTTACCAGAGTACAAAGATTTTGGATGCCGGTATTTTCAGTAATATTATGGACGTACAAGGAATGGCTAAGGAAAAGTATGAAACATTGTGGGGAATGTATACCGGAAAATTCAATACGCTTGTCAATGTACCGCTTGCTATTGCAAATGCAGTTGGTGCATCTGTGATTCCAAGTTTGACAGCGGCCGTTACTTCAGGAAATAGAAAGCTTGTATATAGCAAAATTCAGCTTGCAACACGATTTACAATGATTATTTCAATACCGAGTATGGTAGGCTGTATGGTGCTTGCAAGACCGGTATTGGATTTATTATTTAGTGGAAACAATAAAGTACCTACATTACTTTTGATCACCGGATCGGTTACGATTGTATTTTATTCATTATCAACAATTACGAACGCGATGTTGCAGGGTGTTAATCGCATGACGATACCGATTCGTAACGCTGCCATTTCATTGGTGATTCATCTGGTTGCATTGTTTATTATGCTTGTTGCATTTAAGATGAATATTTTTGCCGTGATCGGAGGAACTATTGTATTCTCGTTTAGCATGTGTGTATTGAATCAACGTGCCTTACATCGAGAGATTGGTTATAAACAAGAAAAAATGAAAACATTTGTTATTCCATTAATGGCATCGATTATTATGGGAGTGGTTGCTTTGATTTCTCAGATGATCTTGGAAATCATACTTCCACCAAAAATCGCGACTGTTCTTACTTTGTTTGTGGCAGTCATCGTATATGGAGTTGCACTTCTTTTACTTGGAGGTTTGACAGAAGAGGAAATCCTTGCAATGCCAAAAGGCCATTTGCTTGTGAAAGTGCTTAAAAAAGTGCATCTGTTAAAAGAAGGATATTACTAAATAACGGTGTAACTTGTATAAAATAGTTCATAAGAGCTAATACTGTATGAAAAAAAGGAGAGGGTCCTTATGAAGAAACAATACAGTATTAGCTTTTTTGCGATAATGATTGCATTTGCGTTATTGCTTTCTGCTGCATATCATACCGGATATCAAAAAACATTAGCAGAAGGAAATGAAAAAAGACAAAAACAGGATGAGAAAGAAGAATCGCTTGCGGCAAAAGGAACTGCAAAAAAAGCAGAATCTTATTATTTGAAAGAATTGAATGGTTTTGTGGCAGTATATTTGAAGGATCAAAAAACGATTTATGAATATACGACCATTCGGGTGGAAAATCTGCCGGAAGATGTGGCGCTTCAGATTAAAGCAGGAATGGTGATCGATACAACAGAGAGCCTTTATAGTTTTTTGGAGGGATATTCCAGTTAGAAATGAGATATGAGAAAGCGTAGACTTATGAGCAGATATAGTGTAAAATGAAATCTGAATGTATAGAAGAGGAAGGAACAAAAGAAATGTTAGAAGAAAAAATCAAACGAATCAACGAATTATATAGAAAATCAAAAGCAGAAGGACTAACTGAGGAAGAGCTGATGGAACAGAAAGTATTGCGTGCGGAGTATATCGATGCATTTAAAAGAAATCTGAGAAGTCAGCTTGATAATATTGATATCAAGGAAAAAGACGGAACGATCATCAACCTTGGCGAAAAATATGGAAACAAAAAAGGAAATTAGAAGAGCTTTATTAAAAAGAAGAGATGAATTACCGGAAAATCAGTGGGCTGCTTTTTCTGAGTCTATTATGAACAAAGTGATTTGTCATCCGCTGTTTCAAAAGACAGAGACAATTTATTGCTACATGTCGTATCATCATGAAGTTGATACGCGCAATTTAATTGCGTATGCTTTGAATATTGGAAAAAAAGTGGCGATTCCTAAAGTGCTCGGAAGAGAAATGGAATTTTATTATATAAGAAGTCTCCGAGATGTGCAACCGGGCAGTAAGGGAATCTTAGAACCCAAGGGAGAACACGATCAACTTGTCAATGAGGAACGAGCATTGATGCTTATGCCTTTGGTAGGCTTTGATGCGCATAACAATCGTCTGGGGTATGGTGGTGGATACTATGATCGTTATCTTCAAAAACACCCTGAGCATCATACTATGGGACTTGCATTTACCTTGCAAAAGGTAACAGAAATTCCTGTGGAAGAGACGGATTGGAAACTAGACATTATTATTACCGAAGAGAAGGGAGTGTGATACGTATGTTTCAACTGCCAACAGATCCTATGTTGTTATTAAGTGTCGTAAATACAAAACTTCGTGATTATTATGAGGACATAGATGCTTTTTGTGAGGATATGAGCATCGAAAAAGATGATCTCATAAGGCGGCTAGCTGCCGTTGATTATGAATACGATCCACAAACCAACCAATTTGTATAATAGAAAAAGAGAGGAAATAGAATGGAATTACATACAATTGATTTGAATCAACTGGCTCCGGCAACTGAACCGGAACGCCAATATTACTTTATGGAAAAAGCAAAAAAATATGTTGCACAGAAATCCAACGAAGCTGGAAGACCTCTTACATTTTGCGTTACAACATTTGGCTGTCAAATGAATGCCCGCGATTCTGAAAAACTTGTAGGAATCTTGGAGCAAATTGGATATGTAGAGGAAACAGAGGAAGAAAAGGCGGACTTTGTGATTTACAATACTTGTACAGTTCGTGAAAATGCCAACTTACGTGTATATGGAAGACTGGGACAATTAAAACGTGTTAAAAAATCCAATCCTCATATGATGATCGGTCTTTGCGGTTGTATGATGCAGGAACCACAAGTTGTAGAAAAATTAAAAAAGAGTTATCGTTTTGTCGATCTCATTTTTGGAACACATAATATTTACAAATTTGCAGAATTAATTGCAACGCGTTTTGAGTCTGGTGAAATGGTAATTGATATTTGGAAAGATACAGACAAAATTGTAGAAGATCTGCCAAGTGAACGGAAGTTTTCTTTTAAATCTGGTGTCAATATCATGTTTGGCTGCAATAATTTCTGTAGTTATTGTATCGTACCATATGTGCGAGGAAGAGAGCGAAGCCGCAATCCAAAGGATATCATTCGCGAAATTGAACGCCTTGTAGCAGACGGAGTTGTTGAAGTTATGCTTCTTGGTCAAAATGTCAATTCTTACGGTAAGAATTTGGAACAGCCGATGACATTTGCACAGCTTCTTCAAGAAATCGAAAAAATAGAAGGCTTAGAACGTATTCGTTTTATGACGTCTCATCCAAAGGACTTGTCTGATGAATTGATCGAAGTGATGAAAAATTCAAAGAAGATCTGCAAACATCTTCATTTGCCGGTTCAATCAGGTAGCAGCAGAATCTTGGAAAAAATGAATCGTCGATATACAAAAGAAAAGTATTTGGATTTGGTAGAGAAGATCAAAACGGCAGTTCCGGATATTTCCCTTACAACGGATATTATCGTAGGATTTCCTGGTGAAACGGAAGAAGATTTCTTAGAGACTTTAGATGTAGTAAGAAAAGTGCGTTACGATAGTGCTTTTACATTTATTTATTCTAAACGTACCGGAACACCTGCTGCCGCTATGGAAAATCAAGTTCCGGACGATGTGGTAAAAGATCGTTTTGACAGATTGTTAAAAGAAGTACAGGATATTTCTGCAGAAGTATGCAAAGTACATACGGGAACTGTGCAAAAAGCATTGGTGGAATCTGTCAATGATCATGACAGCAGTTTGGTTACAGGAAGATTAAGTAATAACATTTTAGTCCATTTTCCGGGAACTTCTGATCTGATCGGAAAAATCGTAGACGTTTCACTTGATGAATGCAAAGGTTTTTATTATATTGGAAAACAAGTATAACACTTCATATCGGTTATAATTTTTAAGAATACGTCCAAACTATTTATGAGACTATATCATAAATGGAAAGGACGTTTTTCTTTGAAAAAATTAAGTGAATATTCGTTTTTATTGGCGTTTGGAGGGACTGTTTATTATATATTGGAAGTTCTGTTTCGTGGGTTTTCCCATTGGAGTATGTTTATACTTGGAGGAATCTGTATGGTATTTTTTGCATGGCAAGGTCAAATGACCAGATGGCAGGATCCATTATACATTCAGATTGCCCGTTGTACACTTTTTGTAATATGCGGAGAATTTATTACCGGAATCATTGTAAACAAATGGATGGGCTGGGATGTATGGGATTATTCTGACCAGCCGTTTCATCTGTTTGGTCAAATCTGTCTTCCGTTTGCTGTCCTTTTTTCCGGACTCTGCCTCGTTGGAATATGTTGTAGTGGATATCTACTGTATTTGTTATACGGCGAAGAAAAACCACAATATCATGTAGTATAAATTCTCTCTTTTTCTTGAAATGACAAGTAAAGTTTGTTATGATAAAGAATTGAATAAAAGGAGATTAATAGCTATGAGTACGACAACTATGACGCCGATGATGCAACAATATATAGAAACAAAAGAAAAATATCAAGACTGTATTCTGTTTTATCGTCTCGGAGATTTCTATGAGATGTTTTTTGAAGATGCGATTACAGTTTCGCGAGAATTAGAGATTGTATTAACCGGAAAGAATTGCGGACTGGAAGAGAGAGCTCCGATGTGCGGAGTACCATATCATGCGGTGGAAGGATATTTGAACCGTCTTGTGTCAAAGGGATATAAAGTCGCAATCTGTGAACAGGTTGAAGATCCGAAACAAGCGAAAGGAATCGTAAAACGAGAGGTTGTTCGCATTGTCACTCCGGGAACGAACTTAAATGTACAGGCATTGGACGAAACGAAAAACAATTATATTATGTGCATCGTATATATCGCTGACCGCTATGGACTTTCAGTAGCAGATGTATCTACCGGAGATTATTTTGTTACTGAGCTTGATAGTGGAAAGAAGTTATTCGATGAGATCGCAAAATTCGCACCTTCAGAAATTATATGCAATGAACCGTTTTATATGAGCGGAATGGATCTAGAGGATTTGAAAGATCGTCTTGGAATTGCAATCTACTCTTTAGATGCGTGGTATTTTGATGATACTATGTGTAATCGTGTATTGAAAGAGCACTTTAAAGTAGGATCATTAGAGGGGCTTGGGCTTGCGGATTATAATTGTGGCGTCATTGCAGCCGGTGCGTTAATGCAGTACCTGTACGAGACACAGAAAACGTCTTTGTCTCATTTGACACATATTACAGGATATGCAACCGGTAAATATATGTTGCTTGATAGTTCGACAAGAAGAAATCTTGAACTTTGCGAGACATTACGCGAAAAGCAAAAGAGAGGTTCCCTTCTTTGGGTTTTAGATAAAACAAAAACTGCAATGGGAGCTCGAACTCTTCGAAGCTATGTGGAACAGCCTCTGATCGATAAAACGGACATTGTAAAACGTTTAGATGCAGTGAATGAGTTAAAAGACAATGCGATTGCAAGAGAAGAGATTCGGGAATATCTCTCGCCGGTATATGACTTGGAACGACTGATCAGTCGTATTACATATCAATCTGCTAATCCAAGAGATTTGACAGCATTCAAAGGTTCTTTGCAGATGCTGCCGCATATTCAATACATTTTGGAAGAGATGCAATGTGAATTATTGCAAGAACTTCGGGAGGAACTGGATCCATTACAAGATTTATATACACTGGTAGAAGATGCGATTATGGAAGAGCCGCCGCTCGCCATGAAAGAAGGCGGTATTATCCGCGATGGCTATAGTGAAGAGGTCGATCGACTCCGTAGTGCAAAAACAGAAGGCAAAACATGGCTGGCAGAATTAGAAGCGGAAGAACGGGAGAAAACAGGAATTAAAAATCTTCGCATCAAATACAACAAAGTATTTGGTTACTATTTGGAAGTGACCAATTCCTATAAAGATCTTGTGCCGGATTACTATACGAGAAAACAAACGCTTGCTAATGCAGAACGCTATATTATTCCAAGGTTGAAAGAATTGGAGGATACCATTTTAGGCGCGGAAGATAAATTATATGCGTTGGAGTATGAGATCTATTGTGAAGTGCGTGATCGCATCGGTGCAGAAGTGCTGCGTATCCAAAAGACAGCGAAAGCTATTGCAAAACTAGATGTTGTTGCGTCTCTTGCGCTTGTAGCAGAACGTAATAATTATGTACGTCCGAAAATTAACGAAAAAGGAATTATCGATATTAAAAACGGGCGCCACCCGGTTGTAGAAAAAATGATACCGAATGATATGTTTATTGCAAACGATACGTTATTAGATGATAAGAAAAATCGCGTCTCTATCATTACGGGACCTAATATGGCCGGAAAATCTACGTATATGCGACAGACTGCGTTGATCGTTCTTCTTGCACAAATTGGTTCTTTTGTACCGGCTGAAACTGCCAATATTGGGATTGTAGATCGTATCTTTACCCGTGTAGGAGCATCAGATGATCTTGCATCCGGACAGAGTACTTTTATGGTGGAGATGACTGAAGTCGCGAATATCTTAAGAAATGCAACCGATAAAAGTCTTCTTATTCTAGATGAAATCGGTCGTGGTACAAGTACCTTTGATGGACTCAGTATTGCCTGGGCGGTTGTTGAGCATATCAGTAATAAGAAATTACTCGGAGCAAAAACATTGTTTGCAACACATTATCATGAACTGACGGAATTGGAAGGAAAGATTGATAGTGTAAATAATTACTGTATCGCTGTAAAAGAAAAAGGAGATGACATTGTCTTTTTACGAAAAATCGTAAAAGGCGGCGCAGATAAGAGCTATGGTATTCAAGTGGCAAAATTAGCCGGTGTCCCGGAATCTGTTATCAATCGTGCGAAAGAAATCGTTGGAGAACTTAGCGATGCAGACATTACAACTCGCGTACGTGACTTAACAGTCCAAAACCAGGAATCAAAGAAAAAGCCAAAGGCAAAACGTTATGACGATGTGGATTTGGCGCAGATATCACTTTTTGATACTGTCAAAGACGATGATGTACTAAAAGAACTGGAAGAATTAGAAATCAGCAACATGACGCCGATGGATGCATTGAACACAATATACCGTCTGCAGAATAAGCTGAAAAACAGATGGGGTTAATGAAAGAGGAATCAACTATGGCAAATATTCAAGTATTAGATCAAATTACAATTGATAAGATTGCGGCTGGAGAAGTCATTGAGCGTCCTTCTTCGATTGTAAAAGAATTAGTGGAAAATGCCATTGATGCAAAAGCAACCGCAGTTACGGTGGAAATCAAAGAAGGAGGCATATCCTTTATACGAATTACTGACAATGGATGCGGAATTCCAAAAGAAGAAGTTCCGTTGGCATTCCTTCGACATTCCACAAGTAAAATACGTTGTGTGGAAGATTTGAGCGGTATTTCATCGTTAGGATTCCGAGGTGAGGCGCTTTCCAGTATTGCCGCTATTTCTCAAGTTGAATTGATTACGAAAACAAGAGAGAGCGAATTTGGTACAAAATATGTGATCGAAGGCGGGCAGGAAAAAAGTTTGGAAGATGCCGGAGCTCCGGATGGCACTACCTTTTTGATCCATCAGATTTTTTACAACACCCCGGCACGTAGAAAATTTTTGAAAACACCAATGACAGAGGCCAGTCACGTAAATGAACTGATGATACGTCTTGCTCTCTCTCATCCGGAAGTATCGATTCAGTTTATTAACAATGGACAAAAGAAACTACATACTTCGGGAAATGGAAAGTTAAAAGATGTGATTTACCACGTATTTGGTCGTGATATTGCAAATAATCTTCTTGAAGTAGATGAACGGATCGATGGCATTCATCTGACAGGATTTATCGGAAAGCCGCTTGTATCCAGAGGCAATCGAAATTATGAGAATTATTATATCAATGGAAGATATGTAAAAAGCAATATCATTGCTAAATCCATTGAAGATGCGTATAAAGACTTTACAATGCAGCATAAATATCCATTTACGGTACTGCATTTTAAAATGGATGGTCAAGATCTGGATGTAAATGTACATCCTACAAAAATGGAACTACGGTTCAGTAATCAACAAGAGGTCTATAATTTCGTCTATCATGCGTTAAAAAATGCTTTGACGGAAAAAGAATTGATTCCGAGAGTAGAACTTCCAGAAGCAAAAGAAGTTCCGAAAATTCCGGAACCAAGTATCGAAAAACCAATGAGTTTACCTAATCAGCGGCCAAGTGTAGAAAAACCTGAGATAAAAGATGAAGCTTATTTTATGAAAAAGATGAGAGAACGGGTGGAATCTTATCACAAACAACATTCTCAGGCGGAAGTTAAAGACCGTACACAGATCCATAGAGAACCGATGCAAATCGATCGGATCCGTGAAGCGGCAAACTATGCACGTGCACAGGCAAAAGTAGAAAAATCTATAAATCCTCCGAAAAAAGTAGAGTCCTCCATGGAGTCAACCCAGCTTAATTTTTTTGAAGAGAAATTGTTAAGTAAAAAATCTATGAAAGAGTACAAGCTGATCGGACAAGTTTTTGAAACCTATTGGTTAGTAGAGTTTCAAGACCAACTCTACATTATCGACCAACATGCAGCGCATGAGCGTATATTATATGAAAAAACATTGCGTGGCATGAAAGACAGAAACTATACTTCACAATACTTAAGTCCACCGATTGTTTTGAATCTGTCCATGCAGGAAGCAGAACTTCTTCGTACCCATATGGATTTGTTTATTGGAATAGGGTTTGAAATTGAAGAGTTTGGTGGAGATTCTTACGCAATCCGTGCTGTCCCGGATAACCTTTTTAGCATCGCTAAAAAAGAATTGTTAATTGAGATGCTGGATAACCTCTCCGAAGAGATTACGTCAAAAGAAGCACCGGATATGATTGCAGAAAAGATTGCATCGATGTCGTGCAAAGCAGCAGTAAAGGGAAATTCTCGTTTATCAGCCGCTGAAGTAGACACATTGATCGGAGAACTGTTGGAATTGGAGAACCCCTATCATTGTCCGCATGGCAGACCAACTATCATTGCCATGACCAAGCGGGAGCTTGAGAAAAAATTCAAGAGGATCGTATCATGAAAAAACCATTGATCATATTAACCGGTCCGACAGCTGTCGGGAAAACAAAACTCTCAATTCAACTTGCAAAAGCAATTGGAGGAGAGATCATTTCCGCTGATTCCATGCAAGTATACAAAGGAATGGATATTGGTTCAGCGAAGATTAAGAAAGAAGAAATGGAAGGAATCCCACATTATCTTGTAGATGTATTAGAACCGGATGAAGAATTCCATGTCGTTCGTTTTCAACAAATGGCAAAAGAGGCGATGGCTCAGATTTATGCCAATGGCCACATTCCTATTGTAGTTGGAGGCACCGGGTTCTATATTCAAGCGCTTCTGTATGATATTGATTTTACGGAGAATGAAGAAGATCATGAATACAGACACGAGCTGGAAAAGATCGCACAAGAAAAAGGTGCCGAATATCTTCATGCCATGTTGCGTGAGGTGGACGAGGAATCGGCCAATGAGATTCATGCCAACAATGTAAAACGAGTGATTCGTGCGTTGGAGTTCTATAAGCAGACAGGAACAAAAATATCCGTGCACAATGCAGCAGAACGGGCAAAATCATCTCCGTATGATTTTTGTTACTTTGTCCTAAATGATGAGCGCGAAAAACTATATGAACGAATCAACCTTCGAATTGACGAAATGTTAAAAGAAGGACTTGTCGATGAAGTCAAATCTCTACAAGAAAAGGGATATACAAGAGAGATGGTCTCCATGCAGGGACTGGGATATAAGGAAATACTAGATTACTTAAATGGTATTACAACATTAGATGAAGCTATTTACATTTTAAAACGAGACACGAGACATTTTGCAAAACGGCAGATTACGTGGTTTAAACGTGAACGAGATGTAATTTGGGTAAATAAAAATGATTTTCAATATGATGATGAGAAAATCTTAGAATTTCTCATTCAAGAAATACAGAAAGGAACTAAAATACATGTTAGAAATGACGGCACAGTATAAGGAACTTGGAATTTCCGAAGGCGTCTATGCATTCGGTCAGAAAATAGAAGAAAGATTATCGGAACGCTTTGGAGCAATCGATCGAATTGCAGAGTATAATCAGTTAAAAGTAATCAAAGCGATGCAGGATCGAAGAGTAAACGAAGGATGTTTTCACTATGCAAGCGGATACGGCTATAACGATCAGGGACGAGACACATTGGAAGAAGTCTATGCCAGTGTTTTTCATACAGAAGCTGCTCTTGTAAGACCACAGATTACGTGTGGAACACATGCTCTCGCCCTTGCTCTTTCTGCAAATCTTCGTCCAGGAGATGAACTGTTGTCTCCGGTTGGCAAACCGTATGATACATTAGAAGAAGTGATCGGAATTCGAGAATCGAAAGGATCTCTTGCTGAATATGGGATTACATACAAACAGGTTGATTTGTTAGAAGACGGTACGTTTGACTATGAGAATATCAAGAAGGCAATCCATGAAAAAACGAAATTGATTACCATTCAAAGATCGAAAGGATATCAGACTCGTCCTAGTTTTTCTGTACAGCAGATTGGAGAATTGATTGCATTTGTAAAATCTGTAAAACCTGATGTAATCTGCATGGTAGATAATTGTTATGGAGAATTTGTAGAAACGATCGAGCCAAGTGATGTTGGGGCAGACCTTGTAGTAGGTTCTCTTATCAAGAATCCGGGAGGAGGACTTGCTCCAATCGGAGGTTACGTTGCGGGAAAGGAAGAGCTCATTGAAAATTGTGCATATCGATTGACTTCACCAGGGCTTGGAAAAGAAGTTGGGGCTTCGTTAGGAGTGATGCAATCCTTTTACCAGGGATTATTCCTTGCACCAACTGTTGTAAGCAGCGCACTTAAAGGAGCTGTCTTTGCCGCAAATATCTATGAAACGTTAGGATATGATGTAATTCCTAACAGCACAGAAAGCCGCCACGACATCATTCAGGCAGTTACCTTTGGAAAACCGGAAGGAGTTATTGCATTTTGTGAAGGAATTCAGGCAGCAGCTCCCGTAGATAGTTATGTAACGCCAATCCCATGGGCTATGCCGGGATATGATAGCGATGTTATTATGGCTGCCGGTGCATTCGTACAAGGCTCTTCCATTGAACTTAGTGCAGATGGACCAATTAAACCTCCGTATGCTGTTTATTTCCAGGGAGGACTTACGTGGCCGCATGCGAAATTAGGAATTTTAATGAGCTTAGAAAAATTAGTGCGTGCAGGAATTGTTACGTTACCAGAATAAATGAGGAATATAACATGGAAAAGAAACCGCATATTGTAATCGTAGGAGGTGGAGCATCTGGAATTCTTGCTGCAATTATGGCGGCAAGAAAGGGAGTTCCTGTTACGATATTGGAACAAAAAGAACAAGTAGGGAAAAAGATTCTCTCTACAGGAAACGGAAAATGCAATTTTACGAATTCGGAAATGGATCCGTCGCACTTTCGTGGAGAAGACGTATCCATCGTTCCAAAGGTTTTGCAAAAATTTGATACAAGTGACACGTTAAAGTTCTTTTCTGAACTTGGAATTCTTCCAAAAGAACGAAATGGTTATTATTATCCAAAATCTGAACAGGCGTCTGCGGTTCAAGAGGTACTTGTCATGGAATTGAAAAGATTACGTGTAAACGTATGTTGTAATACAAAAGTTCTTGCAATCCAAAAGAAAGAGAATTTTTACATCCGAACAAGTGATAAAGCGTATCATGCAGATGCGGTGATTTTAGCAACCGGCGGAAAAGCTTCGCCGGTACTTGGTTCAGATGGAAGCGGATACACGCTTGCGAAATCGTTAGGACACAGCATTAGTCCGGTTGTTCCGGCTCTTGTACAGCTTCATGGAAAAGGAACATTTTTCAAGATGGTATCAGGAGTACGTACAGATGCAAAAATCTCGCTTTATGTAAATGATACTCTATTGGCAGAGGATACCGGAGAATTACAATTGACTAATTATGGGATTTCCGGAATTCCGGTATTTCAAATCAGTCGATATGCGGCTCTTTCGCTTTTTGAGGGTAAAACGCCAAAAGCAGTTCTTGATTTTATGCCGGAATATAGTATGCAAGAATTATTTTCGTTTTTCTTGAATAGAAGCCAACAAGAGCAGGAGAAGACCTCGGAAGAGTTTTTGGTTGGAGTTTTTAATAAAAAACTCATTCCTGTTCTTTTACGTGCTTCCAAAATTCCAGGTGAATTGCCAGTGAAAAACCTTACGGAAAATCAATTGGAAACTTTAGCTCACAAGTGCAAAACGTTTTCTATTGAAATCATAAAAACAAATTCTTTTGAGCAGGCACAAATCTGCGCCGGTGGAGTTCGAATCAAAGAGATTCAAAGCAGGACGATGGAATCTCGTCTTGTAAAAGGTCTTTATATTACGGGAGAACTGTTAGATATAGACGGTATGTGTGGCGGGTATAATCTGCAATGGGCATGGAGTACCGGTGCGATTGCGGGAGAGGCGGCTGCATTTGCTGTAAGTGGAAAGGAAGAATAAGATGATCCGAATTAATCAGGTAAAACTACGTATTCCTCATACGGAAGAGGAGTTGAAAAACAAAGTTGCCAAGATGCTTCGTGTCCCGGTGTCACGTATTCTTACGTTTCGTATTGTGAAACAGTCTATGGATGCAAGAAAAAAACCGGAACTTTATTATGTATATACTATTGACCTTGCATTAGCAGATGAATCGATAATTTTAAAAAAGAATCGTGGAAATCAGATTACCAAATCTCCGGAGCAATCTTACCGGTTTTCTGTTTCAGGAAGTCAGAAACTTTCCCATCGTCCGATTGTGATCGGAAGTGGTCCGGCAGGTCTGTTTTGTGCTTATATGCTTGCTCATGCCGGATACAAACCGCTTTTACTGGAACGGGGAGCAGATGTAGATACACGTACAAAGGATGTTGCCGGTTTTTGGGAAAACGGTGTCTTAAATCCAGAATCTAACGTACAATTTGGAGAAGGAGGGGCAGGCACGTTCTCTGACGGAAAACTGAATACACTCGTAAAAGATCCGATAGGAAGAAATGCAAAAGTACTTGAGCTTTTTATAGAACATGGCGCACCGGAAGAAATCCGATATATCAATAAACCACATATTGGAACAGATATATTAACTACCGTTGTAAAAAAAATGAGACAAGCAATTGAAGCAGCAGGTGGAGAAGTACGTTTCCATAGTAAAGTGACAGACTTTATCATCAAAAATCGCTCTCTAACAGGGCTCATTGTGAATGAAACAGAAGAAATTCCTTGTGAAATAGCTGTTCTTGCCATTGGGCATAGTGCAAGAGATACTTTTACTACTCTTTATAAAAAAGGAATCCCAATGGAAGCAAAATCATTTGCAGTAGGTGTTCGTGTAGAGCATCAACAAACGATGATCAACGAATCGCAGTATGGAATCGCAGAAAGTCCGGTTCTTCCGGCTGCGGCTTATAAAGTTGCAGAACAATTGGAAAATGGAAGAGGAGTATATTCGTTCTGCATGTGTCCGGGCGGTTTTGTGGTAAATGCCTCTTCAGAAGAAGGGATGTTAGCGGTAAATGGAATGAGCTATCATGATCGAGGCGGAACAAACGCGAACAGCGCAATTATTGTCACAGTTACACCGGATGATTTTAGCGGAGATACTCCGCTGGCAGGAATTGAATTTCAACGAAATTTGGAAAAAAATGCATTTCAGCTTGCGAATGGCAAAATTCCTGTACAATTGTTTGGTGATTTCTGCAATAACAGATGCTCCGAACAATTTGGTGATGTTCGTCCGGAAATGAAAGGGAATTATGCATTTGCCAATGTTAGAAGTATCTTTCCAGACGAAATTGCAGATTCAATAGAGGCTGGTATAAAAAAATTTAACGACAAAATTCACGGTTTTTCTAAAGAAGATACGTTACTATCCGGAGTGGAAAGCAGAACGTCTTCTCCTGTCAGAATTCCACGAAACGAAACTTTAATGAGCGAAATAACGGGCATTTATCCATGTGGAGAAGGAGCAGGTTACGCAGGAGGGATTACATCTGCTGCAATGGACGGGATGAAAGTAGCTGAAAAAATTGCAGAGACTTTTCGTCCGTTCGACTAAATCCGCGCCAGTTCACAAAAATTTAAGTTCTTTGGTGTATACACATTTTTTAAAATATGCTAAAATGATTCATGTGTCGTAATAACGAGTCTATAAAAACATGCATCAAACAGAAAAAATCAAAGATATGGTGGCTGAGCAGCGCCCTTATGAAAAATGCGAACAGCGGGGTGTGAAAAGCCTTACCGATATAGAACTATTGGCCGTCTTATTGCGAAGCGGAACAAGGAATATGAATTCATTGGAAGTAGCAAAACATGTTCTTTATCCGAATGGAGAAAAAGGCGGCCTGATAAGATTACATGACCTGTCTGTGGCACAGCTTATGAAAATCCCAGGTATAGGACGTGTAAAAGCACTTCAGATAATCTGTATTGTGGAATTGAGCCGCAGACTTTCAAAATCTTCCGCGTCAAAAGGGCCGGATTTTTCATCCCCTGCAAAAATTGCAGAATATTATATGGAGGATATGCGCCATTATAAGCAGGAGCATATGAAATTATTGATGTTAAATACAAAATCCAGACTGCTTGGTGAAACAGAGATTTCCAAAGGAACGGTCAATGCATCTTTAGTTTCTCCAAGAGAACTTTTTGTTGAAGCATTACAAAAAAATGCAGTAAGTATTATTCTCCTCCATAATCACCCAAGTGGAGATCCGACTCCAAGTATGGAAGACATTATATTAACAAAACGAATCAAAGAAGCCGGCAATTTAATTGGGATTGAATTGTTAGATCATATAATTATTGGAAATAACTGTTATGTGAGTCTTCACGGCGAAGAAGCTCCATAATAGATGAAAGGATATATCAATGCTGAGAAATGTATATGGATTGGATCTAGGAACATACGAGATCAAGATCTATGACAAGAAGCAAGATCGGATTTGGAAAGAAAAAAATGTAGTTGCAATAGAAAATGGAGACAAAATATATGCATATGGTGACCAAGCTTATGAAATGTATGAAAAATCACCGGAAAATATAGAAGTACTTTTTCCGATGCAAAATGGAGAGATTTCTAATTTTCAAAATATGCAATATCTTTTAACAGGGCTTTTAAAAAATGGCAAAAGAAAGATGTTTGGAGCCAAGTATGTGTTGGCAGTACCGGCAGATGTTACCGAAGTACAAAAAAGAGCATTCTTTGATCTTGTGATTCATTCCTCTGCAAAAGCAAAAGAAGTGGCAGTTGTCAGAAGGGGAGTTGCGGATGCAGTCGGGTTTGGACTTCAACCCGAAAAGGAAAAAGGACTTTTTGTCATCAATTTAGGCGCTGAAACAACAGAACTTTCTGTATTGTCTTATGGAGGTCTGGTTTTAAACAAGTTGATCAAAACAGGCGGTTCAACGTTAGATGAATTAATCGTAACCCGTATTCGTCATACGTATAATTTTTTAATCGGAAAACTAACAGCTGAAACACTTCGAAATCAATTTGGATTATTTGATGATGCCGGACTCCATACAATATCTATTGTCGGAAGAGATCTTAACACAGGAGTTCCTGTAGCAAAGGAAGTATCCGTTAGTCTTGTTCGAGCTGCAATTAAGGAAACACTAAATGAAGTTGCAATTTCTGCTCGAACAATGTTAGAACGAACTCCTCCGGATATTTTACCGGAGATTCAAAAAAAGGGGTTATATATAACAGGGGGGCTTGCCCGTTTAAGCGGCATTTCCACCTATATAGAAGGAGTAACGAATTTAAAAGTTACTGTATCAAAAAATCCGGAATTAGCTGCTGTAAAAGGACTTCGGCAGATTATTTCTTCAAAGGAACTGCAAAAACTGACATATGACATGTCAGATGATGATTTTAGGTGGATGAGATAATATGAAAATAAAAAAACAACTATCATTACCAAGTAAATACTGGTTACTTATCGTCACAGGGATCTGTATTGTTTTTATCGGACTGTCACTGATTTCCGAAAAAGCAGCCGGTCCATTTAAATGGATTGCAGATTATACTGTAATTCCAATGCAAAAAGGGATCAATAAAGCAGGAATGTTTTTGAGTGACCTGACGGATAATTTTGAGACATTGGAAGAAATGAAAAAAGAAAATAAGAATTTAAAAGAGCAGGTTGATTCGTTGACAATGTCTAATAACCGACTTCAACAGGACAAATATGAATTAGAGCGCTTAAGAGAACTGTATAAATTGGATCAAAACTACACGGATTACAAAAAAGTGGGCGCTCATGTCATAGGGAATAATGGAAGCAACTGGTTCAGCACCTTTACGATTGATAAAGGAAGTGCAGATGGCATCAAAAAAGACATGAATGTGATGGCAGGAAAAGGATTGGTTGGAATCGTAACAAAGGTAAGTCCTCATTCCGCCGAAGTACGTTCCATTATTGACGATCAAAGTAATGTAAGCGGAATGATTCTTTCAACTTCTGATACTTGTATTGTACGTGGCGATTTGAAATTAATGGCAGATGGAAAATTACGTTTTGAACAACTCGAGAATAATAAAAATGAAGTCAAAGAAGGAGAACAGGTCATTACTTCCCATATTAGTTCGAAGTATGTACAAGGAATTTTAATCGGATACGTAAGTGAAGTAAGTGTCGATGAGAATAATCTGACACGATCCGGCTATATTACTCCGGTTGTTGATTTTAAAAAGCTGCAAGAGGTGCTTGTAATTACATCAACAAAAGAAGATATGGTAGAGAAAAAGAACTAGAGAAAGGTCGTGGGAAAATGAAAAGAAAGTTTACAGCATTTGTAATCATCATTGTTTGTTTTCTTTTGGAGACAACTGTATTTCGGTATCTTACGATTGCTTCTGTCACTCCGAATCTTCTGATTGTTGTAACATCTTCCTTTGGCTTTATGCGTGGGAAAAAAGAAGGAATGTTTGTTGGATTTTTGTCCGGTCTTATTACAGATATATTCTTTGGAATTGGAAATATGATAGGATTTTATGCATTAATCTATACAATGATCGGTTATTTTAACGGGTTATTCCGAAAAAGATACTATGATGAAGATATCAAACTTCCACTTATATTGATTACTGGAAGTGAATTACTTTATGGAGTGCTCATTTATGCAACCATGTTTATGATGCGAAATCGATTTGATTTCATCTATTATTTAAAGCATATTATTATGCCGGAATTGATGTATACCCTTCTAATTACATTAGTACTGTATCAGATTATTTTACACATTAACCGACGATTGACGGAGAAAGAAAAAAGGAGTGCAAGTAAATTTGTTTGATCGTATCAAGACAAAATTGAAAGAATTAGGGAAATCCAGACTTTCTGTTACGCTGATAGCTATAGGTCTTTTATTTGCCATTCTTGTACATCGATGTTTCAGCTTACAGATTCTTCATGGACAAGAATATTTGGACAATTACATGCTCCAAATAGAAAAAATAAGAGAAGTAGAAGGAACCCGAGGTGTCATTTATGACAGAAACGGGAATGTTCTTGCAGAAAATAGATTGGCGTATACCGTAACGATAGAAGATAATGGAACCTATGAATCAAAGAAAGAAAAGAATAAAAAATTAAATGATACCATTACAAAAGTAATCGGAATCATAGAGAAAAATGAGGATTCCATCATCAATGATTTTGGAGTGGTATTGGATTCTAATGACCAGTATACGTATGTTGCACAAAACGATACTGCCAGACTTCGATTTATTGCCGATGTATTTGGAGAAGCGTATACAGATGACCTTACGGAAGAACAGAAAAATATTTCAGCGGAAGATCTGATTACGTATCTATGCGAAGATGAGCAAAACGGATATGGAATTAAGCAGAATAAGCTTTCAAAAGAAAAAGTGCTGCAACTTGTTAATGTACGTTATGCTATGGGATTAAACAGTTTTCAAAAATATATTCCAACTACAATTGCATCAGATGTAAAAGACAAAACAGTTGCAGGCATCATGGAAAATTTGGATACATTGCAAGGGATATCTGTAGAAGAAGAATCTTTACGTTATTATCCGGATAGTAAGTATTTTTCATCGATTTTGGGATATACAGGGAAAATTTCTCAAACTGAATATGAGGAATATACAGAAGATGGGAAAAAATATTCCAAAACAGATATCGTAGGAAAAGCTGGTTTGGAAAAAACAATGGATACCGTTCTAAAAGGGAAAAACGGAAAAGAAACATTATACGTAAACAATGTAGGAAAAATCATTGAAGAAAAACAAACAACGGCGTCTTCGCCGGGAAATAATCTGTATCTTACGATCGATAAAAATCTACAGATTGCAACTTATAAGATTTTGGAAGAGCAACTTGCCGGAATTGTCGTATCTAACATGCAAAATGTTATGAATTTTGAGAAAACGGCTGGATCCGATAATGTAACGGTTATTCCATTTGATGATGTACTAAATGCATTTTTCTCTAATAGTATTTTGGATTTAAAGCATTTTGATGCGGAGGATGCCAAAGAAACCGAGCAGACAGTACACCAGAAGTTTGTCACTAGAAAAGAACAAGTCATGAAGCAGATAGTGAAGGAGTTAACCGCTGCAAATGCAAAAGCATATAAAGATCTTCCGACGGAAATGCAGGCGTATATGAGTTTTATCGCGAATGACGTTCTTTTAAATGGAAGTAAGGTTTTGCTTAAAGACAAAATCGATACAGAAGATAAAACATATAAAGCATGGAAAGAAGAAGATTCCATTGGCTTAGGTCCGTATCTTCAGTATGCAATCTCGAAAAATTGGGTAGACACCTCAAAATTGAGTCATTACATTTCAACAGAAGGAAACTATTCTGATTCAAACGAGGTGTATGAAGGTCTTGTGAGCTATTTACAGGAATATTTAAAGTCCAGTCTTGGATTTGATAAGTTAATTTATAAATATATGATTAAAGACGGAACAATCAGCGGAAAAGAAGTATGTTTAATGTTATATGAACAAAAGATCATTTCATATAACGAGGACCAATATAACGCTGTAAAATCAGGAAAAACAGGAGCGTATGATTTTATTCGAGGTAAAATCCAGTCACTGGAGATTACTCCGGGACAGCTTGGTTTGGAACCTTGCACGGCTTCTGCAGTAGTAACGGATGTAAATACAGGCGCTGTGCTTGCCTGTGTATCTTATCCGGGCTATGATAATAATCGCCTTGCAAATACAATGGATTCTGCTTATTATAGTCAACTTGTAACAGGATCATCCAAACCTCTTTATAATAATGCAACGCAGGAAAAGACAGCGCCTGGTTCTACTTTTAAAATGCTTTCTGCTGTCGCAGGACTTACGGAAGGTGTGATCAATGACAGTACAATTTTTACATGTACCGGTCAATTTACAAAAGTCGTACCAGGACCGAAGTGTTGGATTCATCCTGGATCCCACGGAAGTTTGAATGTGACCGGAGCAATTCAACATTCGTGTAACGTCTTTTTTAGTGAAATGGCATACAAGATGGGACAAGATTCATCCGGAAGGTTCTCCAATGAAAGAGGAATTAAAGTTTTACAAAAATATGCAGAAATGTTTGGATTAAATGAAACATCCGGATTAGAGATTCCAGAGTCTGAACCAACGATTTCAACAGAAGATGCTGTACGTTCTTCTTTTGGGCAAGGAACCAATAACTATACGACCAGCCAACTTGCGAAATATGTAACTACGGTAGCAAATAAAGGAACGTTATACGATCTTACATTCTTAAATAAAATTGAAACTGTAGACGGAAAACTTGTAAAAGCTTATGATCCTAAATTCAAAGCTGAATTATCAGATGTTTCTGATCATACATGGAATTTGGTTCATAAAGGTATGAAAAACATGGTAAGTGCAAATGCTGTATTCAAACCGCTTAGACAGGCTAATTTTAGCATGTCTGGAAAAACCGGTACGGCACAGCAAAGTACACTGCATCCGAACCATGCGTTATTTACCGGATTTGCTCCAAGCGATGCTCCGGAAATTGCAATGTCTGTCCGTATTGCAAATGGCGCAAAGTCCGCTTTTGCTTCTGAAGTCGGACGTGACATTGTTCGTTATTATTTTAAATTGGCAGAAGAGTCGGAAATTATTCATAATAAGGCATCTGCCGTTACTTCTGAAACAATAGGTGATTAAATCGGAGAGGGTGAGAAAGTGCATGAATCGTTATGTAACGGTGAAAAGCAATAAATACGGCCTCATTTTCTATCTAAATCCAAATGCAGCATTTGATACATTACGAAAAGAAGTAGAAAATACGTTAAAAGGAACCGCTCATTTTTTTGCAAACAGCAGGGTTGCGGTATCTTTTGAAGGTCGCATTCTCACAAAAGATCAAGAACAGCAATTGATCGAAGCGATTTCCAATAGCGCTCAGATTGAAATTGTATGTATAATAGACAATGACGAAAAAAGAGAAAAAATGTACAAAAGAGCAGTAGAAGATGTCTTGCATGACATGCCGAAGAAAGACGGCATTTTCTGTAGAGGCACACTTCATAAAAATCAGATACTGGAATCAGAAAAAAGCATCGTGATTCTCGGGGATGTAGAACGAGGTGCAACAATCGCTGCAAAAGGGAATATTATTGTTCTTGGCACTCTATCCGGTAAAGCTTATGCCGGAGTAGGAGGGATTCAAGATGCTTTTATCTTATCCCTTGGTATGCAGCCACAAAAAATACGAATTGGTAACGTAAAAGTACAAACAGATAAAGCATTTCAAGATGAGAATATGTCTATCAAACCACAAATTATCATAACCGAAGGGAATCAACTCCAATTCATTCCTTTCGATTATGAATAGGGAAACATACAGGAGGATTTAGATATGGGCGAAATAATTGTAATTACATCAGGAAAAGGCGGAGTCGGAAAAACAACGACAACAGCAAATATCGGAGTGGGACTGGCACGTCTTGGGAAAAAGGTTGTCGTGATCGATACGGATCTCGGTCTTCGTAATTTAGATGTTGTCATGGGATTGGAAAATAGAATTGTGTATAATCTGGTAGATGTGATTGCCGGTAACTGCCGGATGAAACAGGCTCTCATCAAAGACAAACGTTATGATGAATTATATTTGCTTCCATCTGCTCAGACAAAAGATAAAACAGCTGTCTCACCAGAACAAATGAAAAAATTAACATCTGAGTTAAGTGAAACGTTTGACTACGTTCTATTAGACTGTCCTGCTGGAATCGAACAAGGATTTAAAAATGCGATTGCAGGAGCTGACAGAGCACTTGTTGTTACAACACCGGAAGTCTCAGCAATCCGTGATGCTGATCGTATCATTGGACTTTTGGACGAACATAAAATCCGCAAAAAAGAGCTGATCATCAATCGAATTCGAATGGATATGGTAAAAAGAGGAGATATGATGTCGGTAGAAGATGTAACAGAGATTCTTGCGATTCCTTTGCTCGGCGCAGTTATAGATGATGAACAAATCGTTGTTTGCACCAATCAAGGAGAGGCTGTTGTTGGACAAGATACTTTGTCTGGTAAGGCGTACGAAAATATTTGTCGTAGAATCGTAGGAGAAGAGGTTCTGTTTTTAAATCTTGAACAAGCCCATGGGATCTTTTCAAAATTTACAGCGCTTTTCAGAAAGAATTAGGTGTACGCTATGAAAAATGTATTTGCGGCTGAAAAAACATCTTCTGTTTCCATTGCAAAAGAACGTCTGAAACTATTGCTTGTTTCTGATCGAGCAAATTGTACACCCGATACATTTGAAAAGTTAAAAGAAGAACTATATTATACGATCTCAAAATACATAGAAATTACTCCTGAAATGTTTGAGGTAGATATGACTCCTTCAAATATTTGTATTACACTATCAGGAGCTTGCAAAAAATAACCGGAGGATAAATTGTGAAATTAAAAAAAGATTACCAACTGAAAAACTTCAGATTTCCACTTGTAATCCTTGTACTTGCGCTGTCCTTTATAGGAATTCTTGTCGTTGGAAGCGCAAAAGAAAGTCTGCAAGGACGCCAGATTTTCGGAGTAATGTTAGGTGTGATAGTCATGCTGACCGTTGCGCTTTTTGATTACAACTGGATATTAAAATTTTACTGGCTTATGTATATTGTGAATTTGATTTTGTTGATTCTCGTAATATTGGTCGGTAAAGAATCGCATGGAGCGCAAAGATGGCTGGATCTTGGTTTCACAACATTACAGCCATCGGATTTGACTAAAATCTTTATGATTTTATTTTTTGCAAAATTTTTGATGAAACATGAGGAGGATATCAATAAACCGAAAACGATCATAAAAGCAGTGTTGTTGATTCTTCCTACCTTAGGATTGATCGTAATTCAGCCCAATCTATCAAACACAATCTGTATTTCTGTACTGTTTTGTGCGTTAATGTTTTTGGGGGGATTGAGTTATAAATTTATACGAAATACATTATTGATCGTCGTTCCGCTTGTATTTATCTTTTTATTTATTGCTATACAACCAAACCAGCCGTTTTTAAAACCATATCAGCAAAAACGTATTTTAGCCTGGGTTTATCCCGACAAATATGCTGACAAAGAAGCGTATCAACAAATTAACTCTTTAATGGCAATCGGTTCGGGGCAGGCAACAGGAAAAGGTCTAAATAATACGGGAGTTACTTC
Organism: uncultured Lachnospiraceae bacterium; assembly: GCA_900550235.1. Lineage (GTDB taxonomy): Bacteria > Bacillota > Clostridia > Lachnospirales > Lachnospiraceae > Faecalimonas. Next base: position 16,785 of record URRQ01000011.1, on the reverse strand, counting down.
CGTTAAAAACGGAAATTTCATTTCTGAACCACAAACAGATTTTATTTTTGCAATTATTGGTGAAGAATTAGGTTTTGTGGGTTGTTGTATTGTTATAATTTTGTTATTATTAATAGTAATCCAGTGTGTATTGATCGGAATGCGAGCACAGAATCTATCGGGACAGATCATCTGTGGAGGCATAGCCGCACTGATAGCCTTTCAAAGTTTTATCAATATCAGTGTGGCGACAAGAATTTTTCCAAATACCGGTCTTCCGCTGCCATTTGTCAGTTATGGATTAACATCGCTTGTTACTTTCTATATAGGAATAGGCCTTGTTTTAAATGTTGGTTTACAACCGAAAAAATGTAAATAAGGAGTGGAATTACAGATGAATATTGGTTTAATCGCACATGATGCAAAAAAAACTTTGATGCAGAATTTCTGTATTGCCTACCGCGGTATTTTAAGTAGACATAATTTATATGCAACAGGAACTACTGGACGTCTTGTTGAAGATGTAACGAATTTGAATATTATGAAATATTTGGCCGGTCCTCTTGGCGGTATGCAGCAACTTGGAGCACAGATTGCTCAGAATGATATTGATGCTTTGATTTTTTTGCGAGATCCGATGAATGTGAAACCGCATGAACCGGATGTCAATGATGTTGTTCGTCTTTGTGATATGCATAATATTCCGATTGCCACAAATGTAGCGACTGCAGAAATTTTAATATTAGCAATTGATAGGGGAGATTTAGACTGGCGTGAAATGTATCGTTAAAAAAATGAAAATCACTTCCTGCTTACTGGCTCTTAGTATCATATTGTCCGGTTGCGCTTCATCCGGACTTTCTATAGCTAGTTATGAATCAGGAGACTATATAAAAACACCATATAAAGCAGAAGGTTACGCTGCTTCTTTATGTGTTACAGAGAATGATGTAAAAAAAGAAACTGTTGAGATGGATTCTGGGTTACATGCGACTGGATTTTTTGACATCACAAACGGAAAGGTTCTTTATTCTTCCAATCTACATAAGAAATTGTACCCGGCAAGCACTACTAAGATTTTAACGGCGCTTATTGCTTTGAAGTACGGGAATTTATCAGATACAATTACTATCTCAAAAAATGCAACAGTATTTCCGACAGGGGCATCTTTGGCTCACTTAAAAGAAGGTGATCAGATTAAATTAGAAGAATTATTGTATGGGCTGCTTCTTCCTTCCGGAAATGATGCGGCTGTTGCAATCGCAGAATATATTTCGGGGAGCGTAGAAGAGTTCGCTAATCTTATGAATAGCGAAGCATATAGTATTGGTGCTACAAACAGTCATTTTGTAAATCCACACGGCTTACATGATGATAATCATTATACAACGGCGTATGACTTGTATCTTATTTTTAACGAATGTTTAAAGCAAGAACAGTTTGTAAAAGTAGTATGCGAAAAATCACATACCGGTGTATTTAAAAGTAAGGATGGAGCTACAAGAAAAGAAGAATGGAAAAATACAAGCCTCTATATGACAGGTGAAGCTGAGCAACCGACAACCGTTGAGTATCTTGGTGGAAAGACCGGTAATACAGATGAGGCTAAACGTTGTTTGATTGCATATACAAAGGATAAAAACAGCAATAAGTATTATATTTCTATAGTTATGGGGGCAAATGGTAAACCTCTGTTGTATAAAAATATGAACGAGATGCTGAATCATGGAGTGGAAACAAAATAGCATATGTAATCACGGGGGCAGATTCATTAAAGCCCCCTTTTTCTTTCTAGTTATTTTTATTTCATCTCATTGATTCTTCCAAATAGGCTGATGAGGTATAAACCGCAGAAACCAATGATTACATAAACGGCCCGAGATAAGAAAGAAAGTTCACCAAACAGGAAAGCAACAAGATCGAATTGGAATATTCCAACGAGAAGCCAGTTTACGGCACCTGCGATTACTAGACTTAAGGCTGTATTATCAAACCATTTCATATAAAATTCCTCCTTTTTCCGTATAGATATAGTATCTGTATGAAAATAGGAAACTATACGTAGCGAGGGTAGCATGATTGAGGAAAAAATATACAACAAATATTCAGACTATTTAAAAGAAAAATATGGTGAGAAAGTATATAAGCTTCCAGTAAATCTTCCAATCACATGTCCGAATAGGCTGGATGGAAACGGATGTTCTTTTTGTGCGGAAGTTGGAACAGGATTTGAGGCTATGTCATCTAATGTTTGTGTTAAAGAACAACTTTTGCATACAAAAAATTTGATTCAAAGAAAATATCATGCCAAGAAATATATTGCATATTTTCAAAATTATACGAATACTTTTATGCCGTTGGAATTGTTCCGTTCGTATATTCAGGAGGCGGCAGAGACGGATGATATTGTCGAAATCTCTATTTCCACAAGACCAGATTGCATTCGTCATGATTATATGGCATTTTTGAAGGAAATTGAAGAAAAAACACACATCGGGATTAACATAGAATTAGGTTTACAAACTGTAAATTATCATACGCTTGATTCTATTTCCCGTGGGCATGGTCTTGCAGAACTGATTGATGCAGTACGTATTATTCAACAGTATGGATTTACAATTTGTGTCCATATGATATTGAACCTTCCCGGTGATACACTTCGAGATTGCGTTGAAGGAGCGAAAATTCTGTCAGCTCTTCAAATAGAAATTGTGAAATTACATTCTTTATATATTCCAAAAAACACACAGTTGTCCAAAGCGTATGAAAATGGTACAATAACAGTATGCTCCAAAGAAGAGTATATTGAGCGCGTATCAGTATTTTTGGAATATTTATCACCTGACATTATTGTCGAGCGTTTATTCAGTCGAGTCCCGGAAAAAGATGCTGTCTTTTCCAACTGGGGGACAAGCTGGTGGAAACTTCAAGACGAGTTTTTAAAATATATGGGGGAACATCAGAGTTATCAAGGGAAACGCTTTGATTATTTAAATGGTTCTGCATTGAAAAAGCTGTAGCAGGAGGAAGATAATTTGGCAAAAAACACACCAACTAACATTGTAAAATATAAAAAGAAAATGCATCTGAATATCGGAATCGTTTTGTTTGGTATTATCCTGTTTTACCTGATTGCAACTGTGATCATGTATCTGGCAACTGACCGGACAACCTCTTATGAAGTACGTATGGGAAGTATTCTAAATGATATTTCGTATACCGGCATGGCTATAAGAGAAGAAAGCATTGTCACATCCAAACAAGGCGGGTATGTGAATTATTATACCAATACAAGTATTAAATCAAAAGTAGGTACAAAAATTGGTGTCATCAGTCCACAAGAGATTATAGAAAAAAATGAAAAAAATACTGAAAAAGAATCAAAATCCAAAGAATTGACCAGTGACCAGCAGAACAAGCTGGGAGTGCTTGTACAATCCTTTACAGATGGATTTTCTGATGAATCCTTTTCTGATGTGTATTCATTTAAGGATTCTGTTCAAAATTCTATCTCGAATATTTCTGCCGCATCCAAGGCAAGTAATTTAGATCAAGTGGTAAGCTCAGGAAATGGGACAGTTGTTTTTCAAGCTGAAGACGATGGTATTGTTGTGTACAATATGGATGGATATGAAAAATTAAAAGTTCAAGATGTCAAACCGGATATGTTTACTAAAAAAGAGTATACGGTCAAGGAATTTTATAATAATATGAAAATTTCGGCGGGTGATCCGTTCTACAAATTGATTACTTCAGAAGATTGGACTCTAGTAGTACCTATTTCAAAGAATACGGCCAATGAATTACGGGAAAAAACGAGTGTACGTGTTCGTTTCAAAAAAGACAATCAGACCTTGATTGCTGGATTAAAAATTGAAAAGAAAGATAAACAGAATATTGCATATCTTAGTTTCAGTAGTTCTATGATTCGCTATGCAGATGAACGATTCCTTGACATTGAGATTATTATTGAAGATGAAACCGGATTAAAAATTCCAAAATCAGCTGTTGTAGAAAAAGAGTTTTTCGTTGTGCCGGAAGAGTATCTGACACGGGGTGGAAACAGCAATGATCGAGGGGTTCTTAGAAAAACACAGAAAGGAACAGAATTTGTTCCATTATCCGTATTCTATACAGATGCTGGACTTGCATATTTACCAATAGAAGACTTAGCGCAAGGGGATACTATTTTGAAGCCTGACTCTAATATGATTTATGCATTAAAAGAAAAAGCTGATCTGCAAGGTGTTTATAATATCAATAAAGGATATGCTGTATTTGAACAGATTAAAGTGCTATGTGAAAGTGAAGAATACTATATTGTTGAAGCAGGAAATAGCTATAGTCTGGCCAACTACGATCACATTGCCTTAAATGCAGAAAAAGTAAAAGAAAATGATATAATCAGCCAATAGGAGATGATAGAATGTTACAAGATAATTTAGCACAAGTGGAAAACAAGATTCAAAATGTCTGTAAAGCAAACAATATCCCAAGAGAAGATATAACTTTGATTGCAGTTAGCAAAACAAAACCTGTTGAAATGCTTCAGGAAATATATGATGCAGGATGTAGAGAATTTGGTGAAAACAAAGTTCAGGAACTAGTCGATAAATATGATGCAATGCCAAAGGATATTCACTGGCATATGATTGGGCATCTACAACGAAACAAAGTCAAATATATCATTGGCAAAGTAGCATTGATTCATTCTGTAGATTCCCTGCGACTTGCAGAGACAATTGAAAAAGAATCTGCCAAACAGAATGTGATTACAGATATTTTGATTGAAGTAAATATGGGAAGAGAAGAGAGTAAGTTTGGTGTTCTGCCGGAAGATATTTTTGAACTTCTGCAAGAAATCAGTAAAATGACACATATTCATGTGAAAGGACTTATGACCGTCGCTCCATTTGTTGACAATCCACGAAAAAACAGCGAGATTTTTGCGAAAATGCACAAATTATCTGTTGACATTAAGAGCAAAAACATTGATAATATTACTATGAGCATTCTATCAATGGGAATGACAAATGATTATGAAATTGCGTTGGAAGAAGGAGCCAATATGATTCGTGTTGGAACTGCTATTTTCGGTGAGCGCAATTATCATTAATATAACGTAAGGAGAATAATTAAAATGGGTGTTTTAGACAAATTCTTAAATATGATGAAACTGGATGACGATTACGATGATGATGACGATTTCTTCGATGATGAAGAAGAATATGATGAGTATGAACCGAAGCAGAAGAAAAGCTTCTTCAAAAAAGATAAAGAAGAATATGAAGATTTTGATTTACAGCCGGAACATAAGAGAAATGCACCGATAGCTTCTTCTAACAAAGTAACTCCAATGCGCCAAAGTGGTCAAAAAAGAGCTGCTAATATGGAAGTATGTGTAATCAAACCAACCGCTGTAGATGACGCAAGAGAAATTACAGAAACTTTATTAAGCGGACGTACTGTTATTTTAAACTTAGAAGGTTTGGATCTTGAGATTGCTCAGCGTATTATCGATTTTACTTCTGGAGCTACATTTGCAATCAGCGGAAATCTTCAGAAGATTTCTAATTACATTTTCCTTGTAACACCTACAAATGTAGAAATTTCCGGTGATTTACAAGACTTATTGAATACATCCTTTGATGTACCATCTATTAGAACAAGATTTTAATAGAGAATAGATAGGATATTTATCATGCAAAAAGAAGAATTCATGTTACAAAAGAGACTGATAGAATTATCCAAAACAGCTTACAGACGAGGAATTGTTACATATTCTGATTTTTTAAATTTGAATGAACTAAATATTCTGCATACAACTCCAAAGAATGAGTTCGATACAAAATATGAGACTTTCGGAGGATATAACGATTCAGAGCGTCAGATGGCTGCATTTCTACCTGATGCTCTTTATTATACTCATTTTTATCCAATACAGATTTTGAAGATTGAACCATTACAAAAAAAATTTACAGAAAGCCTGACACATCAAGATTATCTAGGAGCGATTTTAAATTTGGGAATCGAGCGTTCGAAACTTGGAGATATATTGGTTATGGAAGACTTTGCGTATCTTTTTGTGCAGGAATTTCTAGCCGACTATATTTGCAATGATCTAACGCGTATTCGCCATACTTCTGTTAAGGTTACAAAAGAAGATTCACAAAGTTTTACATATGTGCCAAAGTATAAAGAAATTACCGGAACAGTTGCATCCGTTCGATTAGACAGCCTTCTTTCATTGGCGTTTGGATCATCAAGAAGCAAACTGGTCAATTTGATCGAAGGTGGAAAAGTATTTACGAACGGTAAACTTATGACTACTAACAGTTATCAAGTAAAAGAAGGCGACATTATTTCTGTTCGTGGAATGGGAAGATTTCGGTATAATGGAATTCAGTCGCAATCAAGAAAAGGTAGATATTTTATATCTTTATACAAATATATTTAAAAACGGAGATACTTATGAATAGACAACAAGTAAAATATTATATTATCAGTTTGATTTCTGTTGTAGCAGGAATTGTGTTGGATCAATTTACAAAATTTTTAGCTGTAGAGCATTTAAAAGGAAAACCTTCTTTTGTTATTATAAAAAATGTATTCGAGCTTAGTTACTTAGAAAATAAAGGCGCTGCTTTTGGAATCCTTCAAAATCAACGGTGGTTTTTTATTGTCAGTTTCGTGTTTGTTATTGCAATCATATTCATGCTATACATTAAACTTCCAACTTCCAAAAGGTTCATCCCTCTGCATGTATGTAGTGCTCTAATCGTTGCCGGCGCAATTGGAAATCTTGTTGATCGAGTAAAACTTGGGTATGTAATAGACTTTTTTTATTTTTCACTCATCGATTTCCCAATTTTCAACGTAGCAGATATTTTTGTTGTAGTTGGTGTAATATGTCTTGCAGTATGTATTTTGTTTGTTTATAGTGAAGAAGAAGTGGATGATATTTTGAGCTTTCCGAGAATGAACAGAAAATAGAGGATATAGTAAATGACAAATGAAATAACATTTCACATATCAGAACAAAATTGTAATGTCCGGATTGATCGTTTCCTAGCGGAACAGCTTCCGGATATTTCACGTTCTTATATTCAAAAACTTATCAAAGAAAAACAGATTTATGTAAATGGACAGCCTATAAAAGCTAATTATAAAACAGGAACTCAGGATGAAATCAAAATCCATATTCCTGAGCTTACCGAGCCTGATATTGTTCCGGAAAATATTCCTCTTGATATTCTATACGAAGATCATGATATTTTAATTGTAAATAAGCCAAAAGGAATGGTTGTTCATCCGGCTGCCGGACATTATTCAGGTACACTTGTGAATGCATTGATGTATTATTGCAAAGATGATCTATCCGGAATCAACGGCGTGATGAGACCAGGAATTGTACATCGTATCGATATGGATACGACAGGTTCTCTGTTGGTCTGCAAAAATGATATCGCACATCAGAAAATGGCGGATCAGCTTAAAGAACATCATATAAAGCGTATTTATCATGCAATTGTTCACGGGGTAATAAAAGAAGATGAAGGTACTATAGATGGACCGATTGGCCGGCATCCAATTGATCGAAAAAAAATGAGTATAAACTATAAAAACGGAAAACCCGCGATTACTCATTATCGAGTGCTGCAGCGTTTTTCTAATTATACTTACGTTGAATGTCAACTGGAAACCGGACGGACACATCAAATTCGTGTCCATATGGCAAGCATACATCATCCGCTTTTGGGAGATTCGGTATATGGACCGGCGAAATGTCCCTTTAAATTACAGGGACAGACTTTGCATGCAAAAATATTAGGAATCCACCATCCTGTAACAGAGGAATACCTTGAAATTGACGCGCCGCTTCCACAATACTTTTCTGATTTATTAATAAAACTTGATAAAAGTTAATAAATTTTTCATCAGAAAACATATACTTTTTGTTTAAATTATTATATAATAACCTTATAATTCAATTGTTTTAGTAGCAATTGAAGAAAAGGAGCGTGGTTTTAATGAAAGAAATGAATACAATTATTACGATCGGTAGACAATTTGGAAGTGGTGGTAAAGAGATTGCCGAAAAACTCGGTGAAAGTCTTCAGATTCCTGTGTATGATAAGGAGATGCTGGCTGTAGCAGCAAAAGATAGTGGAATATGTCAGGAATTATTTGAAAGTCATGATGAAAAACCAACAAACAGTTTTTTATATTCCCTTGTTATGGATACGTATTCCATGGGTTATTCTCCGAATGCGTATATGGATATGCCGATCAATCATAAAGTTTTTTTAGCACAGTTTGATGCTATCAAAAAACTGGCAAATGAAGGACCTTGTATTTTGGTTGGACGATGTGCTGATTACGCTCTGGATTCTTATGACAATTGTTTGAGTGTATTTATCCATGCCAATTTAGATGCACGAATCAGACGTATTGCCAGAATGTACGATTTAACAGATGCAAAAGCAAAAGATATGATAGTAAAAACAGACAAGAAACGAGCAACCTATTATAATTATTATACAAATAAAAAATGGGGCGCTGCAGAAAGTTATGAGTTATGTTTGGACAGTTCAAAACTAGGTATTGCTGGAACAACAGAAGCTATTCTTTCTTTCATCAATTTGAGAAATCATATTACGAATAAAAAAATTTAAGATATTAGATATGACAGAAGAACCGGATAATACACATTGATAGTGTATTTCCGGTTCTTCTATTATTTCTTTGTAATGGATACACGTTCCGGCCAGCCTGAGATATTTCCATTCAAGATAGCAGTGAACATTCTTTCTTTTGCGCCTCGATGTGCGGTATTTAGTTCTTTTACAAGATCTTTTGCATATTGTCTTTTCGTAAGTCCATCAACAGGGCAACGACTTTTTACAACCGGAAGATCATAACGATTCATAAATCCGATCACATCTGCTTCATCTACAAACATCATCGGGCGAATTACCGTCAGATCCATTCGATCTAAATATGTTTTTGGAGAGAAGGAGTGAAATCTTCCCTCGAATATAAGTGAAAGGAGCATGGTTTCAATAATATCATCTTTATGGTGTGCGTATGCTACTTTGTTACATCCCATTGATTTTACTGCATCATTCAAGGCTCCTTTTCGCATTTTTGCGCATAAGGAACATGGATTTGCTTCTTTACGTTCTTCAAACAAAATATGGGCGATTTCTGTATTTACAATGTGATATGGTACGTCCAGTTCCTCACAGAGACGCATAACAGGCCAAAAATCAGCCTTTTCATAACCTAGGTCGACTGTAACCGCACTTAATTCAAATCGCTTTGGATAAAAGCGTTTTAAGCCGTGTAGAGCATATAATAAAGTTAAGCTGTCTTTTCCTCCGGATATACCTACTGCAATATGATCGCCCTCTTGAATCATTTGATATTCATCTACCGCTTTACGAGTATAACTTAACAGTTGTTGTAATTTCATTTTTTAATTCCGCCTTTGTTTTGCTAGATTTTATTCCTAAATAGAGTATCGTATTTTGACATAAAAAGCAAGTATTTCTCTATCCTTTGTTATTGTGGTTTTTGAGACGATTTGTTATAATTGAGTTTGAAATTTGTATTGGAAAGGATGAGAAAAATGAAATTTGTAATCCAGCGCGTACAGCATGCGTCTGTGACTGTTGATCATAAAGTGATCGGTAAGATAGAGAAAGGATTTCTCGTGTTTATAGGTGTTTCTAATGATGATACAAAAGAAATCGCAGACAAGCTTGTAAAAAAACTGGTTGGTCTTCGCATTTTTGAAGATGAAAATGGAAAAACCAATCTTTCCCTTGCGGATGTAGATGGTTCTTTGTTACTTGTTTCTCAATTTACGCTATATGCCAATTGTAAAAAGGGATATCGACCTAGCTTCATAGATGCCGGTGCTCCGGATATGGCGAATGAGATGTATGAATATATTATTCAAGAATGTAAAAAATCAATCCCTGTTGTCGAGAAAGGGGAATTTGGAGCAGATATGAAAATAGAGCTCTTAAATGACGGACCATTTACAATTATATTAGATTCTAATGAATTATAAGAAACTCTGCACCAAAGATTTCATGTAAAAAACATTGTATTTTTTGGTGCAGAATTTTTATTTCTTACTATGGTTCTCGAAGCTTTACTGCAGATGCAGCTTGACGACGTCTGTTTTCATCAATCGCAGCATAGTGTTTTTTGGTAGTGTTTACATCTTTATGGCCTAATACATCTGCTACAAGGTAGATATCTCCGGTTTCTTTATATAAAGATGTTCCGTAGGTACTACGAAGTTTATGCGGCGTTATTTTCTTGTTTGGCGTAACTTCACGTGCGTACTTTTTTACCATATTTTCTACAGCTTGAACACCCATTCGTTTTTTTTGTGTCGATAGAAAAAGTGCATTTTCATATTCCGGAAGAGGAGTAGTAGCAGCTCGATCACCTTCCAAATATGTAAGAAGCGCCTGCTTGACTTCTTCGCCAAAATAGACAACCATTTCATTTCCACCTTTTCGGGTCACTTTAATTCCATTGTTTTTTAAATCAACATCTTGAATATCCAGGCCTACACATTCAGAAACACGAATCCCTGTCCCTAATAGCAATGTTAAAATCGCAAGATCCCTTGACTTGTTTTTTTCATAATAGACTTTTCGTTGTCCGGTTAATTGTGCGCCACATTGCTCTACATGATCTAATAGCATTGCAACTTCATCTACGTCCAATCGAACAATTGCCTTCTCATGTAACTTGGGCATGTCTACTAATAAGGTAGGATTCTTTGTAATTGCTTGATGTTTGTAGTAATAACTGTAAAAGCTTCTAAGCGCTGACATTTTCCTTGATAAACCACGTTCTTGATTTGTAATCTGTTTTTCATCATTTTTGTATACTTTCAAATATTCTTGATATTCTTCAATATCAATCGGCTCTATGCACTCTAAATCGTGCAATGTAAACATATCCATCGTATAATCTTTATATATTGGATTCTGATCTACTAGGAAACGAAAAAACAGCCGAATGTCATATGCATAGGAAATGCGTGTTTTTGCAGAGGTTGTTGGTTCAATTGCCCGAAAATAATCTTTGGCAAAGGATGGCATGGTATTTAGAATATCTCGCAAACGCAATGTATTATCGATATATGTTTGTTCGTGATACGTTTTTATGTCTTTACTCATATAAATCCTCCTGTATATGTTATATATTATCATACTGTATGGTTCATGTCTATATCTATTGGAAAAATCAGTATTTGTCGTATAGATATATATTATTAAATAAAAGGTGACATCTACACTATGAAAGCAAATGCCACCTTGGGAGAGCTGTCTTATAAATCTTCTATTCCTTAAATTCTGAATCGTAGTATACGACTGTTAAATAATTTGCAGATTGAATATCATCTGTCACAAGCTGATTAATTTCTTTTAGTTCCGCAATATATTCTTGAACAGAATCATATTCTTTGCCCATATATTTTTCAGCAATTCCCCATAATGTATCGCCATCTTCAATTTCAATACTTTTATAGTATTTAAAAGATACAGGGTCTTCTTCAAGATTGCCATGTGCATCCGTTGACAGTTTTCCAAAATGCAAACAACCAATCATAGTAAATAGAGTTATCATTGTGAATATCACAAGTTTACGTTTCAAAATTCTTAATTTTCTTTTTTTTCCATTATTACTTTTTCTCTTAACTTCCATGATAGATACCCCCTTATCATCTGTATGCACATATTGCAAAATCTCAAATACTAGAACTTTTGTTTGCGAACAAGCGTTCTCTTTTCTGTATTTATACTATAAAACAAGAACAAATGTTTGTCAATATATTTCTATTAAAAAATCGAACATATTTTCTAAACATTTGTTTGCATTTTATATTTTAATATGATAAAATATTTTCAATATAAGTTTGTTATAATTAGGAGGGATTCCTATGTCATATGGAAAAATCAGTAAGAAACAATCAGAGATTTTAGAATACATTAAGTCAGAAATTTTGCAAAGGGGTTATCCGCCGGCTGTTCGTGAAATATGTGAAGCTGTAAATTTAAAGTCCACCTCTTCTGTTCACTCACATCTTGAAACATTAGAGAAAAATGGTTATATTCGTCGAGACCCTACGAAGCCTCGCGCAATTGAAATTATCGATGATACTTTTAATTTGACTAGAAGGGATATGGTACAAGTCCCAATTATTGGTCGTGTAGCTGCAGGAGAACCGCTTCTTGCACAGGAAAACATTGAAGAGTATTTTCCTATTCCGTCTGATTTCATGCCAAACAATGACACCTATATGTTAAAAGTAAAAGGTGAAAGTATGATCAATGCTGGAATTTTAGATGGTGATTATGTGCTTGTAGAAAAAAAAGAAACTGCTGGTAATGGAGACATGGTTGTTGCTCTTGTAGAAGATGGCGCAACTGTAAAGACGTTTTATAAAGAAGAAGGCATTTATCGACTTCAACCTGAGAATGATTCGATGGATCCAATCATCGTATCCGAAGTTTCAATTCTAGGTAAAGTTATTGGTGTATTCCGTTTCATGCGATAAAAAACTACTCTTTTCATAACTATAAAAATCCCAACTACTTAGATATGTTAATCATATTCAAGTAATTGGGATTTTTATTATTATCGATTGATACCACTTTGCAGCTCTTCCATCCACGTATTAAGATTATAAGTAGAATCATCAAAGAGTTTCAAAATTACACCTTCTGGAGATTCATCATTTGCAAAAGCATTTGCTTCATCTGTGTCAATGTGCATAGCAAGTCGAAAACCAGGATCTACTCGTACAACTACATCCGCATAGATTAATGCTCGTTCAAAACTTTTTACAATAACAAAAACATTATCATTATCGTGCACATGCATTCGAATTGCATCAACCGGTGTCATATGAATGTGACGTTTGGCAACGATCACACCCTTTTCTAACTCAAGTTCGCCTGCTGGTCCGACCAATGTACACCCCGGCGTACCTTCGATATCTCCTGATTGACGGATACAAGATGGAATTCCTAGCTTTCTTGCGTCTGTAACAGCAATTTCCACTTGCGTTTGTTTACGAAAGGGACCTAATACCGCAACCCGTTCAAAGCTGCTTCTAGGCCCTTTTACAGTAACTCTTGCATCGGTTACATACTGCCCTGGCTGGCTCAATTCCTGCAAAAACGTGATATTTGCATTTTCCCCAAATAATATTTTATAATCTGCCTCCGACAAATGAATATGTCGTGCAGATGTTTCGATTGGTATTTTTCTAGCCATATGCTCATTCCTATCGATAATATCTTTTATAATGTTTCCGGATCCATTAACTTTCCATCTCCCCAGATTCTTTCCAAATCATAGAAAAGACGGTTTTCTTTATCAAATACATGCACAATGATATCGCCAAAATCAAGAAGAACCCAGTTTCCAAGTCCATATCCTTCTCGCTGTTTTACGTCATAACCAGCTTTTGAAAGTTCTTCTTCTACGCTGTCAACCAATGCATTTACCTGATTTGCATTGGTACCATTTGCAATGATAAAATAATCCGCTAACACGGAGATTTGTGAAATATCAATGACTTTGATATCTTCTCCTTTTTTATCATCCAAAGCCTTATATGCAAGCTTTGCCATCTGTTTTGCTTGTTCCATGGTTCATTTCCTCCTCTTACACTATTTCATTCGATCTACAGAATGTTTCCATATATTTTTATAATACTGATAAGTTTCCTCTGTCGCCGGGTCGATAACTCCACCTTTTTTTGCAAGATATAGCAATGTATCGTCTAAAATACGGAACATTGCTATATCCAAATTCTCAAAAGAGATTTTTCTAATTTCAGAAAGATTTGGAGCAGATGTTCTGCCCGGTTCAATATAATCCGCTATAAAGATGATCTTTTCTAAATCTGTCATTTGAGGATGCCCGGTTGTATGCCAGGCAATTGCATCTAAAATTTCGCCTTTTTCTACTCCATACTCTTTTTTTGAAAGATATGCGCCTAATTTTGGATGAATCAAAGCAGTATTTTGTAATTCTATATCAGTAAGATGAATTTGATATTTTTCACACATACGAATCTTCTCATCATCTGGAATACATTTGGCACAGTCGTGTAATAATCCGGCAAGCATAGCATCTGTAAGATCAACGCTATAACGCATAGCCATAGAAGCTGCTGTATACATTACTCCAAGTGTATGTTGATATCGGTAGCTATCCAATTCTTTTTTTAATCTTTTGCGAATTACTTCCATTTCTTTCTTCAAAATATCTGAACATCCTTTCTGTGCTTCTTAACTCTGATACAGACGATTGCGTTTTACGTAGTCTGCCACTTTTTCCGGTACATAAGAAGAGATATCTGTTCCAGATTCTACCATTTTTCGAATATCACTGGAGGAGATATCCATGAAAGGAGATTTCAAGAAACGGATATCCGCCTCGTATTTTGATTCTAAATATGAAATCTGGTCTTTGATATCTGCAGGATATTTATCATCTCTACATGCGGCAAGAAGAGTGCATGCCTTCATGACACGAGCAGGCTCTCGCCAGGATTCAATACTAAACAAAGAATCCGCGCCAATAATAAAATAGAATTTACAATCCGGATACATGATATGAAACTGCTCTAGTGTTTCATAGGAAAAAGAGGTCTCAGTTTTCTCTGTTTCGTACGTATTCAATAAAAATCTGTTGTCATCGTCAATTGCCAAACGAACCATCTCTAAACGATCTGCAGCGCTGATTTCATTTTCTTTGTGCGGAGGATGTCCATTTGGAAGAAACCAAACTTTATCTAATGAAAATTTTTCATATGCACTGGCGCCCAGCATCAAGTGTCCGTTGTGTATCGGATTAAATGTACCGCCCATAATACCGATTTTCATAGCATTGCCCACCTTTTATGGAAGCTGAATTTTCTTTTTCTTATCTTTTCCTTCTTTGTACAATACAATTTTTTTACCAATCACTTGTACAACTTGCGAACGTGTACGTTCTGCAACAAGTTGTGCTATTTCCTTTGGATCATCTGCACAATTTTTTAATACACTTACTTTAATAAGTTCTCTTGCTTCCAAAGCTTCAGCAATAGCTGCTGTAAGCTCTGGAGTCATGCTGTTTTTACCAACCTGGAAGATTGGTTCCATTGTCATAGCAAGGCTTTTTAAATAAGCTCTCTGTTTTGTTGTCATATTTAACTCCTCTTCTAATCTTACACTCTATTTGTAATAGTCGAACTGTAGACCGTACATTTTCACCGTATCGCCTTCTTCGATGCCGGCATTTTCCAACTCTTCAAGAATACCAGTATCCTTTAAGAATTTTTGGAAGAATTGGAATCCTTTTTCGGAATCCAAGTTTGTGTATCCGAGCATTTTTTCAATCTTCGGTCCTTCTACTACATACATTCCATCTTCCATTGTAATCTCATATGGAAGATCGATATTGATCAATTCTTCTTCAGGGAAATACTCCTGCTCAAACACGATTGGTTTACTGTCTAGTGTTTTCAGCATATCGTTGACGTAATAAAATAATTCTTTGATGCCTTTTCCGGATACGCCTGATATCGCAAATACTTTGATGCCTTGCGGCTCAAATTCTTTACGGATTCTTTCAACCGGATCTTCGTCTCCTTCATAAATTGCATCGATTTTATTTGCTGCAATTACTTGCGGACGTTTTGCGATTTCCGGATTATATGCCTCTAATTCAGCATTTATTTTATAAATATCTTCAATAGGATCGCGTCCTTCTGTAGATGCAGCATCTACAACATGAATCATCATTTTCGTACGTTCAATATGGCGAAGGAATTCATGACCAAGACCAACTCCTTCTGAAGCCCCTTCAATCAATCCCGGAATATCTGCAATGACAAATCCCTCTGCACCTTCCAAGTCTACAACTCCGAGATTTGGGTTCAGTGTTGTAAAATGGTAATTTGCAATCTTCGGTGTTGCATTGGTTACTCTAGATAATAATGTGGATTTTCCAACATTCGGGAAACCTACCAATCCGACATCTGCAATTACTTTCAATTCCAGACATACCCAAAGTTCCTGTCCAGGCTGTCCAGGCTGTGCATACTTAGGAACCTGCATCGTTGCCGTTGCAAAGTGCTGATTTCCAAGTCCACCTTTTCCGCCTTTTAACACGACCTGTCTCATATTATCTCCGGACATATCCGCAATGACCTTTCCGGATTCTGCTTCTTTGATGATCGTTCCTTCTGGAACTTTTAATACAATATCTTCTGCATCTTTTCCGTGGCATCGGCTTTTTCCGCCTTGTTCCCCGTCTTTTGCAGCAAATTTTTTTCTATGGCGATAATCGACCAATGTGTTTAATCCTTTGTCTACTTCAAAGATCACATCTCCGCCTCTTCCGCCATCGCCGCCGTCCGGACCGCCGTTGGCAACATATAGCGCACGGTAGAAGCTTACGTGTCCATCGCCTCCTTTTCCGGAGCGGATCAATATTTTTGCTCTATCTGCAAACATAATTTTCGTTCCTTTCTATATATCAAACAAGGCTCCAAACCTAAAGATTTGAAGCCCAAAGTTACAATAAATTATTCAGCTACTGGATAGATAGAAACCTGTTTCTTATCTTTTCCTTTTCTCTCGAATCTTACAACACCGTCAACTAAAGCGAATAAAGTATCATCTCCACCACGTCCTACGTTAACGCCTGGGTGAATTTTAGTTCCACGCTGTCTGTAAAGGATATTTCCAGCTTTTACAAACTGTCCGTCAGCTC
>URRQ01000010.1 GCA_900550235.1 uncultured Lachnospiraceae bacterium | reverse complement strand
TTCCAATGGAGCTATTTTTTAGCTCCAATTTTTTCATAGGCTACTTTACACTACCTTTTGTTAACAATTTTCAATTCAATGATTATTGTAATACTTTATCTCCAAATGTCTAATTGTTTTTTTATATGTGTTTATAGCTTTTACCTATATATTTTAAAAACCTGTCCATTTACTCTGTAGGTAATACATGCTATACTATTAAAGATTAATTTTTAATGAAAAGAAGGAATGATTATGGCTTTCGATGGAATTACAATTGCAAACATTGTGCAAGAATTACAGACTACCATATTAGATGGGCGAATTAACAAAATTGCGCAACCCGAGGCAGACGAACTGCTTCTAACGATAAAGCTTCCGAGGGGACAAAAGCGTCTTTATATTTCTGCGAGCGCTTCTCTTCCACTCATTTACCTTACAGATACGAATAAACCAAGTCCAATGACAGCTCCGAATTTCTGTATGCTTTTGAGAAAGCATATCAACAATGGACGGATTGCCAAAATATATCAACCAAAACTGGAACGTATCATTTGTTTTGAAATTGAACATTTGGATGAATTAGGTGATTTATGTAAAAAAACTTTAATCGTAGAGATTATGGGTAAACATAGTAATATCATTTTCTGCAATGAAAATGGAATGATCATTGACAGCATCAAACACGTCTCCTCTCAAATGAGTTCTGTGCGAGAGGTTCTGCCTGGACGCGAATATTTTATTCCGGATACCATGGGAAAGCTTGACCCACTCACTGTATCTGAAGAGCAGTTTACTAACGCTTTACAAGAAAAACCTATGGCTTTATCCAAAGCTCTTTACACCACGTTTACCGGAATAAGTCCTGTTGTTGCCGAAGAAATCTGTTATCTGTCCGGAATAGAGTCTGCGATGTCACCTGCAGATTTATCCACTGATTTTATGCATCATCTGTTCAATCAGTTTTCGCTTTATTTTGAGCAAATGAAAGCCGGAGATTTTTCTCCGTCCATTTACTATAAAGGAAGTGAACCGAAAGATTTTTCAGCGCTTCCTCTTTCTCATTTTTGTATGTATGAGAAAAAAGAATTCTCCTCTATTTCTCAATTACTGGAGACTTATTATTCTGAGAAAAATAACCTGACACGAATCCGTCAAAAATCGGTGGATCTTCGTCGAGTTGTTCAAACTGCATTGGAGCGAAATCGTAAGAAATACGATCTGCAATTCAAACAGATTCGCGATACGGAAAACAGGGAAAAATATAAAGTATATGGGGAATTGATCCATACTTACGGATATAACCTGGAAGACGGAGCAAAAAAACTAGATGCCCTCAATTACTATACAAACGAAATGATAAGTATTCCTCTTGACCCGCAAAAATCTGCAATGGAAAATGCAAAAAAATATTTTGATAAATACAACAAACAGAAACGTACGTTTGAAGCATTGTCTGAGTTGATCCAGGAAACAAAGGACGAGATCACCTACTTAGAATCTGTCAGCAATTCTTTGGATATTGCTCTTAGCGAAGATGATTTGATTCAAATTAAAGAGGAATTGACCGAAGCAGGTTTTATCCGAAGAAAGTATACAAAGAAAAAAGAAAAAATCTTAAGCAAACCATTTCATTATATTTCCAGTGATGGTTACCATATGTATGTTGGAAAAAACAACTTGCAGAATGAAGAATTGACCTTCCATTTTGCTGTCGGAAATGACTGGTGGTTCCATGCCAAAGGAGTTCCCGGCTCACATGTCATCGTAAAAACCAACGGGGAAGAATTACCTGACAGAACGTTCGAGGAAGCCGGAAGACTTGCCGCTTATTATTCCAAAAACCGTGGCGCAGAAAAAGTAGAGATTGATTATGTGGAAAAGAAACATGTCAAAAAGCCAAATGGAAGTAAACCGGGATTTGTTGTCTATTACACCAACTATTCGTTGATGATCGATTCTGATATTTCTCAAATACAACAACTCTAACACAAGTAAAAAATGTTGGACCATGACAATTGCATGATCCAACATTTTTTTATTCTTTTCCCAGTAGATAGTCAACAAATTGCTGTGCCGTTCTGCCGGACAATCCTCCGTGACTTAGTTCCCACTGATTTGCCTGTAGCAGTAGTTCTTCTTCATTCATTTGAATCCCGGCCTTTTGAGCAAGCGATGCCACAATATTCTGAAATTCCTTTTTACTTGGTCCTCCAAAATAAATGGTAACTCCAAACCTTGCAAATAAAGAGAGCTTTTCTTGTACTGTGTCATTGGTATGTAGTTCTTCATCTCGATCACTCTTATCGCGGAATGTTTCCCGGATAAGATGTCTACGATTAGATGTCGCATAGATTAGAACATTATCTGGTTTTTTCTCTAATCCGCCCTCGATAACTGCTTTTAGATACTTATATTCTATTTCAAATTCTTCAAAAGATAAGTCGTCCATATAAATGATAAATTTATAGTTACGATTCTTAATCTGTGCGATCACATCATTCAAATCTTGAAACTGATGCTTATACACTTCAATCATACGAAGTCCTCTATCATAATACTGATTCAATATTGCTTTGATCGAAGTAGATTTTCCCGTTCCCGCATCTCCAAATAATAGACAATTATTTGCCTTTTTCCCGGATACGAACGCTTCCGTATTATCAACCAGTTTTTTCTTTGCCAGTTCATAGCCCACCAGATCATCTAGGTATACATGCGCCGTTTTTGTGATAGGTATGATCTCAGCCCCTTTTTCAGCATGCTCTATACGGAACGCTTTATGAAGTCCGAACTTTCCTACACCAAATTCTTTATAAAACTGTGTAATTGTTTTCTTGAATTCATTCACATCTTTTGTCTGACCAAGCGCTTTCGCCAATATACAGATTCGATTTCTGATTCTCTGATTGAATATACTGCCTTGTCCGCTTCCATTGGAATACTTTGTTAAGAGCAAAATACATTCTTTCGACAGATTTTTCGCTAATTTTTGAAAATCATAATCAAACAATTCTTTAAAAATCTGAAAATCATGAAGAGCAGCATCATTGATACTTCCGTCTACTTCTCCCACGATCTCACACGCTGTACTATACGCATTTTCATCGTTTGCAAGAAGAAACGTCAAATACGTATGCCAAAGATTTCCTTCCAATCCATGTTTTACAGAAAGCTCCAATATCTCGTGCACACATTCATAGAGTAGTCCTTTTAGATCTTCTCTGTTGTAATATGTATTGTCATACTCTTCCATGAGAAAAGCCATATCTTTCAATGCCTTCTCATGCTCCATATGTCTATACAAGATCAATTCATTGATTCTCATTCCTTCACCTTCTTTGTACCTTATTTCTAATAGTTTCCTAGTATCTTCAAATTCCTTGCTTCTTCTCGCAGACCTCGAATAGCATTTTTCACTGCTCCATCAGACATATTTCCGTCGAAATCAATAAAGAATCTGTATTCCCACGGTCGATCTTCAATCGGTCGGGATTCGATTTTTGTCATATTTAAGTTATTATAAATGAAATGAGACAACAAATGATACAAGGAACCACTCTCATGTGCAATTTCAAAGCAAATGCTTATTTTTTTTGCATCTTTTAAAAATACTTTCTGATTCGTCACAATGATAAATCTTGTAGAATTCTTCTCACTACTGTTGATTTCTCTTTGAAGAATTTCCAACCCATAGATTTCTGCGGCATATTCACTACAGATTGCCGCCTCGTTTCGACTACCGTCCTCTAAAACTTTTTTTGCTGCCATCGCTGTATTCGCAACACTAATCTGCTGCCATGCTCCATGCCCATCTAAAAATCTGGCGCTTTGCATCAACCCTTGTGGGTGGGAATATACCCGCTCAATCTCGTCCAGTTTTGTTCCTGCAATTCCTGCAAGCGTATGCCGAATCGGAATGACAACCTCTCCTACGATATAATTTTCAAACTCTACAAGAAGATCATATACTTGGCTAACTGCTCCGGCAGAAGAATTTTCAATCGGAAGGACTGCAAAATCAGCTGAACCCTCTTCTATCGCTTCCATTGCATCTCGAAATGTATCTACATGAAATACGTTCTTATTATCTCCAAAAAACTGCTGAAGCGCCGCTTGACTATAGGCTCCTTCCACTCCTTGAAAAACAAGTCTTGCATTCTCGCTTTGCAAAGTATCCAATTCAATAAATGAAGTTCTTCCAAAGACTCCATGATTTCCCAAAATCTGATATTGTCGTTTGCGACTCATTGACATAATCTGTTCGAATAATTCTTTAATTCCTCTTCTATTAAATTCATTCGATGCTTTTGACATCAAAACTGCTAATTTTTCGTTCTCTCTCTGTTTGTCATACACTTTCTTACCGGTCTTTACTTTATCAATTCCAACTTCTTCACAAAGCTGCATTCTTTCTTCATATAATTTTACGATCTGTTCATCGATAACATCCAGCTTCTTTCTAATATTTTCAAGTGACATACGATCCACCTCTTTATTTATTGTAAAAATTCTTTTTGTATTATAATACATTTTTTCTGTAAAATCTATCATTTCATACAATAATCTGTCTATTTTTAGTATATAAACTCAGTAAACTTCTCTTCCTAGCTTCTATAAAATTCAACGAAAAGAAAAATAAATGTTGAAAGTGGTTGAAAAAAATCCTGTTTTATTATATGATAGTAAAAATGCGTGAATAGGAGGCTAATTCACTTTTTACAAATATAACCAATAACATTTCTATTCTAAATAAAATCGTAACATTATTTACCCGTTAGTACAGTTTTTATATTAAGAAATCGATACCGACAATTCTATTCTGCGGTGTCCGGAAACACTACGGTCTTTTATGAGATTTTAAAAAGGATACAAAAGAAAATTTTTCATATACGGTTAGGAGGATTTTTATGAGACATTTACTGAACCCACTTGATTTTTCCGTGGAGGAGACAGACAAGCTTCTGGATCTTGCCAATGACATCGAAGCGCATCCTGAAAAATATGCGCATGCATGTGAAGGAAAAAAACTAATCACAATGTTTTATGAACCGAGTACAAGAACAAGACTCAGCCATGAAGCAGCAATGCTGAACCTCGGTGGCAGTGTTCTTGGTTTCTCATCCGCAAACTCAAGCTCTGCTGCAAAAGGAGAAAGTGTCGCAGACACAATCCGTATGGCTTCCTGCTATGCAGATATTGCAGCGATGAGACATCCAAAAGAAGGTGCGGCGCTTGTTGCAGCTACTCATTCCGGCATTCCGGTTATCAATGCAGGGGATGGCGGCCATCAGCATCCGACACAGACATTGACTGACTTGCTTACTATCCGTTCCGAAAAAGGACGTTTGGATAATATGACAATCGGACTTTGCGGAGATTTAAAATTTGGACGTACCGTGCATTCTTTGATTCATGCACTTGTAAGATATGAAAATATTAAATTTGTATTGATCTCTCCAGAAGAACTTCGTCTGCCGGGATATATCCGTAAAGATGTACTCGATAAAAACAACATTCCTTATGAAGAGGTAGAGAGTTTGGAGGCTGCCATCGGCAATCTCGATATGCTGTATATGACACGTGTTCAGAAAGAACGTTTCTTCAATGAGGAAGATTATGTGCGCATGAAAGATTTCTATATCTTGGATGCAGCTAAAATGGCTCTTGCCAAAGAAGACATGATTGTTTTACATCCGCTTCCAAGAGTCAATGAGATCGCTGTAGAAGTAGATAATGATCCACGTGCACTTTATTTCAAACAGGCACAATACGGAGTATACGTACGTATGGCATTGATTCTGACACTTTTAGACATTAAGGTTTCATAAAGGAGGATTACATACAATGAGCAGTACTTTAAATGTAAGCAGTATTGAAGAAGGATTTGTTCTTGACCATATTCAGGCCGGAAAAAGTATGGATATTTATAAATACCTAAGATTGGACAAATTGGACTGTACAGTTGCAATTATTAAAAATGCACGCAGTAACAAAATGGGAAAAAAAGACATTATGAAAATCGAATGTCCGATTGATGTAATCGATCTTGATATTTTAGGATTTATTGACCATAACATTACGGTAAATATTATTCAGCAAAATAAAATTGTAGAAAAAATGGAACTTTCTCTTCCGAAACAGATTGTCAATGTGATCAGATGCAAAAATCCAAGATGCATCACATCTGTTGAACAAGGCTTGGATCATGTATTTGTTTTAACTGACCCTGAGAAAGAAGAATACAGATGTAAATACTGTGAGCAAAGATATAAAAAGAAATAGAGATACAAAAAAGTTGGGATTTTTGTCCCAACTTTTTATTATACAGTATTTTATTATTTGAGTATAAGCAAGACGATAAGCCGGGTTATGTCATTGGACGGTCATCTATCTAGACCTGCCGTTACCAGCAGGTTCAAGCAACCTACCTAAAACGTGACGGGCCGCCACATTGTTTTCATTCGGTCTTGCTTCGGATGGGGTTTACATATGCCCTTGTTGTTACCAACAAGGCGGTAGTCTCTTACACTGCCCTTCCACCCTTACGTTAGCAATGAGCCATGCAGACAACTCGAATTGCATAGCAATTCTCGTTACACGGCATTCGCCGTATAGATTGTCGTAATCTTACTGTTTTATGAGCCATGCTTGTAACTCGAATTGCAACGCAATTCTCGTTACGCGGCATTCGCCGTATAGATTGTCGTAAACATGCACTTCGGTAAGTAAACTTACCAAATTGCCTGCTACGACAATCTGCATGGCTCATTGCTAACGCGGTACATTTCTGTTGCACTATCCTTGGAGTCGCCTCCACCGGACGTTATCCGGCATCCTGCCCTACGAAGCCCGGACTTTCCTCACCTGCGGCCTTTCGGCGCTTGCAGCTGCGACCGTCTGTCTTACTTATACATCAGTTTCTTATTGTATCATGATTCTATCACATCGTCAATGAGATTTTCTCCATCTGCTGCTGTGGTAGCAAGTGTATCACATCGTTCGTTCTGCGGATGTCCATCATGACCTTTGACCCAAATAAAAGTAACCGCATGGGGTTGTTTTGCCTCTAACAGACGTTTCCACAAATCTACATTTTTCACAGGCTCATTCTTCCCTCGTTTCCAGCCTTTCTTTAACCAACCATCGATCCACTTCTGATTAAAAGCATCTACTACATATTTGGAGTCTGAATAGAGTTCCACATTGCAAGGGCGATTTAGCGCCTCCAGTCCGGCAATAACTGCCATTAATTCCATACGATTATTAGTTGTTTTTTTATATCCTTGGGAAATCTCTTTTGTATGAAGTTCCCCTCTCGAGTCCACATATTCCAATACTGTTCCGAAACCTCCCGGACCGTCCGGATTTCCTCGAGCTGCTCCATCTGTATATATTTTTACATTCATATAATCTTCCTTTATAACGACCATTCTCCTGTTTCCAAAAAATGTGCCGCCGTATATTCTGCATGTTCTATTATTTCTTCATCATATCCGATGATTTTTAACAATTGAATGGCATTTCTTGATACTGCCCGTCCCTTATATAACTGATAATTAAATAGAATATCATTCTCCTGTATCTCTTCTTGAAAATGATAGTTACTATAGTCATTCTCCAAAATCTGCGTCAACTCCAAGTCGTGGGTTGCCGCAAAACATAACACATTTTCCCGCACAAGGCTTTTTAAAATCTGTGAAGATGCAGATATTCTTTCTAATGTATTCGTACCTCTCAATACTTCATCTACAAAACACAACATCGGAAGCGAATCTTCCGCATGAGATAGTATTCTTTTTAATGACTTAATCTCTACAATAAAATAGCTTTCATTTCCCTGCAGATTATCTTTGAGCGCCATTGAAGAATATATCTGAAAAAAGCTTGCTTTATAAGATGTTGCAGTGCAGGTATTCAAGCTTTGGGAAATAATCGCATTGATTGCAACCGTCTTCAAAAAAGTAGATTTTCCTGATGCATTCGAACCCGTCAGTAATACGCTTCTCTTTTCGACGATAGAATTGGCAACCGGTTCTGCAATCAGCAAATGATACACGTCTTGAAGTTCCACAAATGCTTTTTCTGTCTTTACAAATTCCGGAATTCCATACAGTGGGAGACTCTCTCGAAAAGACGCTGCAGAAATCATAGCATCTAATACTCCGATATTGTCAACGAGCACGTCGATCTCACTCACGTTTTTCTTCACTTCTTCTAACATGGAGTTGAATTTTAATAAGTCAATATGCGTAAACATCCTGACAAAATCAAGAACAGCGTCTTCCAAGCTTCCTGTTGCTCCATTTCTCGCCATCAGAATTGTAGAACCCCTTTCAAACTTCCGAAACTGATTTCGCGCATGTTCTATCCTATCTATATACTCTTGCACCTCTGTAATTCGAAGTCCTGTCAACTCTTTGCTTGCGTTCAACATTTTCATAATATGACTAAATGTTGTCAAATACGGGTCTATCTCTCCCTTTCTCTTATAATATTGGGAGATATCAAACACAAGTAACCCGATCATAAGAAGAAATCCTACTCCCTGTGGTAATACCGTCATCAATAAAAGACCGAGTGGAATCGTTCCAAGCGCTAAATAATGAATCCCATTCTTTTCTTTTTTTAGCGTAACGAGAAGATCTACGTAATCACTGATTGCAAATTTCCTTGTTCTGCCGATTTCTGCAAAACACAGTTCCAATTCCAGTCTTTCTTTTTCATGTGTTTGAAAAAATCGTATCAAACGTTCTCTTTCATCTAAGACCGTTTGATCAGAAACCGGAGTTCTGAGCAAATAGTATAAATATTCCTCTCCCGGAGAAGATTTGGCATGATTCGCATATGCAAAGACACGATCCATATCTAAATCATTCCATGTGATATCATCAATATATGGCTCGGTTATCTTCCCTTTTTTTAACTGGTACTCAAAGTATCGAGAAATCTTCTCCAACTCTGCATAATCATATTCCCGTTCTGGTACTGTCCCCCATTCATTTTGAAACCGCTCTTTCCACCTTCTTCTACGCATTTTATTATCGTAAGAAAACTGAAAGATCAAAAACAAAAAGATGAGAGCTGCAAATACAATTACAATCCACATTTCCATCTAACGGTATTCCCCCTTACTCTCGACCGCACTCCTTCGCTTCACCGGTAAGAATTTCAATTCCGTGTACTAATTCCGGAAGTACAAATTCCAAGCATTCTTTTGCTCCTTTTGGACTTCCCGGCAAATTCACAATGATTGATTCTTTTCGAATTCCTGCGACCGCTCTGGAAAGCATTGCCCTCTTTGTAAAACGCATACTGTATGCTCGCATGGCTTCCGGTATTCCCGGAATCTCTTTATCGATCACTTCCAATGTTGCCTCAGGAGTACAATCGTCCTTCGCAAAGCCTGTTCCTCCGGAAGTTACAATCAAATCCGCCAAGTGATTGTCTGCCAATTTTTTCATGACTTCCGAAAGGATCATTTTGTCATCCGGAAGTACTTTCAAAAATTTAACCTCAAACCCAACTTGTTTCAGCATTCTTGCTACTGCCGGTCCACTCTTATCCTCTCTCTCCCCTTTGTATCCCGATGTACTCGCTACTATTATTGCCGCTTTCATAATTGCTACCTCCCCGTATCGTACATTTTATCTTATTGTTATCTAGATTGTATCTTAACACATTTCTCTATAAAGATGTAGAAAAATCATTTTTCTTCACACAATATTAATGATTCTTCCCTATCCCACTCTATCTCCTCATGATTCCAGCGATTCCAAATGATTCGATAAGGACTTTTTACTTGTTTCAAAAGCCCCTGTTTATGGAATGATATGGCTTTCAAATCTTCTACTGTGACCAAATCCTCTCCCTTTTTTTGTAAAAAAGCTTCGACATCTGCAACTCTATGAGAAACTTCTTTCAAACATCTCCCTACACTATGATATCCCAAGACCCCTATTACAAGGTCTGTCTCTTTTGGAATCACCGGTTCGTGTTCTGCCGGTACTTTCAGCGGCATCTTTTTCGAACCATCTGCTTCCACAAGAATCAGGTCTGCTCGTTCTTTTAATGTGACAAAGGATAATTCTTTTGGTTTCATAATTTTACCATTTCCGCAATCTGCACCCAGATAGATTACATCTCCTGGCTGTAATTCAGGCATATCTTCCCATTCATAGCAGTCTCGTTCCGGTTTCATCATGTGGGTTGTAGTTGTGATCACCACACGATATCCCAAGGCAGACAGTTCCTCTGCTAACATGTGGATGAGCGTCGTTTTACCGCCTGCCCCGACAACAGCAACCAGCTGAGGTTTTTCAAACTTCCACGAAAGAGCCTCCAAGAAGGAAGAATATTCCTTTTTATGTCCTAGATCATAAAACATCTTCTTGCCCCTTTTCCCAATGTTTTACCGTCTCATATACACTGTTGGCAATCTTCTTTGCTTTGTCTGATATCAAAAAACACTGGTTCAACTCTGAAATACGTGGATCGATATCCATAATTTTCAATCCCTTTGTCACCTCATAGTTTTCCCGAATCATTCCACGCAGTATTCCATCAATCGTTGCATAAACCGGAGTTTCTCCTACATAGGCAAGTAATTCTCCTTTTTTTACAATATCGCCAATTTCATGAACTGCATGCATCTTTCCATTCGCAGGAGCATGAATGACCCGTTCCTTTGCATAACCGGCAATCATTCCCGGAACTCCGGTATTCGGAAGCGCTCTTCCTTGATGATAGACTTTCCCAAGAGTATCTCCACGCATCGTTTCTATTACAATGTCGACATCTTCTCCTGCCGTAAATCCAGGTCCAAGTCCGATTGTAAGTGGCGCCATATTTTTCGTTGTCCCTAGATTTTTCTTGGCAAGTATCGCATCAATCACAATTTCCGGTTTCAATCGTTCTATCGAGTTTCCACTTTCGTCTATCAAAATCGGAATCACTCCCTCGGACCAGCAGATCTCCATCTCCTTCCATTTTGAGATACGAACTGCTGTCACTCCTTCTACTTCTGTTTTCCCATCATAGACCGCTTCTCCATACGCAACCTGTCTTCGAATACACGCCGGTTTTTCTGTTTCCAATGCAAGAACACGATATCCTTCTCGGTACATTCGATAGATCACACCACTTGCAAGGTCACCTGCTCCGCGTACAATCACAAGCGGCTTTTTCCGATAATCAATATCTTCCAGCTCTTCTTTCTCAACCTGATAAACATATAGATCGTCCAGATGTTTCTTAACAACAGCTTTTCCTCCCGTATCTTCGGTTAAAGAGAGTAATTCCTTCACATAGCACATCTGAAATACAACAGGATTTCCCAATCGTTCTCCTGCACCTACACAGCCAATTCCTTTTCCCGAAAGCTGATACCCTCTTAAGAACTGCTCAATCGTATTTCTGCTTAAATAAGGTTGATCACATACAAAAAAGCATACTGCATCTTCCTCGTCTGCACCATGCTCTATCAACGTGTGCAAGCCCAGAGAAATAGAATACGAGATTCCATATTCCGGGTGTTTATTCTCTACTGTAATATAGTTGTTTTCTCTATCATTTAATATCTCTTCATACTGACTTACTATGATTTTTTCTCCCAAAAAGGGCAATTTCATCTTTTCTAAACGATCTGTCAAATATTGATACAATGGTTTCCCATTCAAAAAAGAGACCAACTTATTCCCACCAAAGCGGCGGCTGTTTCCAGCCGCCAGTAAAATCAAATGTATTTTCATGATTGATTCATGCCCCAATATACTTTCTCTGCTGTAATAGGAAGTTCACGCACACGTACTCCTACCGCATTGTAAACTGCATTGGCAATTGCCGGTGAAGGCGTGTTGATTACAATTTCACCAATGGATTTTGCACCGAATGGGCTCGTAGGCTCATAACTGCTTTCAAAGTCCACACGAATTTTCCCTACATCCAAACGGCTTGGAATCTTATACTGCATGAAAGAATTACTATAATTTCTTCCGTTTCCTGCTCTATCATAAACTACATCTTCATATAGAGCCATTCCAATTCCCTGTGCAATACCACCTTCTGTCTGCACTCTTGCCAAAGACGGATTCACAACTGTTCCACAATCCACTACTGCCACATAATCGATCAACTCAATATGTCCTGTTTCTTTGTCTACTTCCACTTCTGCGATTCCCGCCATAAACGGAGGTGGAGATACAGGTGACGAGCAAGATTCTGACGCATATAAC
Source organism: uncultured Lachnospiraceae bacterium (assembly GCA_900550235.1). Taxonomy (GTDB): domain Bacteria; phylum Bacillota; class Clostridia; order Lachnospirales; family Lachnospiraceae; genus Faecalimonas. Next base: position 41,533 of record URRQ01000010.1, on the reverse strand, counting down.
GCTTCATTGTTATCTGTCATAGCCCTATTTCCAATATCCTTCAAGGAAATCTCTTTTCCGCTTTCTCTATGGAATACCTTTTTTCCGTCAAATTCCGCTTCTTCTTTCGGACACTCGATGTAGCTTGCACCTTTTTCTATAATTTTTGCAACCAGCGATTCACAAGTTTTCGCAACGGCCATTCCTGTCAAATATGTGGTACTAGATGCATAAGAACCGGAATCATACGGAGAGACGTCAGTATCTACTCCCGATACGATGATATTATCCATGTCGCATTCCAAACAATCTGCTGCCATCTGTGCTAAAATTGTGTCGCATCCTGTTCCCATATCGGACGCACCGATCATCAAGCTATAGAATCCATCATCATTCACTTTGATTGCCACAGATGCATTATCCACAAAGGAAATGGAAGAACCCTGCATCGCAAGAGACGCGCCTACCGCTCTTACTTTACCATTCCCCATATCTCTTGCCGGATATTTCTCATCCCAGCCAATCATCTCTTTTGCTTTTGCAAAACAGCGATCTAACGCACAGCTATTGGCTGTTTCACCATAATAAGCCGGCATTACCTGACCTTCTCTTACCATGTTTTTCTCACGGATTTCTGCCGGATTCATGCCCATTTTTGCAGCAAGTTCATCTACCGCTGACTCAACGGCGAATATCCCCTGTGTCGCACCATATCCACGGTACGCTCCAGCTGACATGACGTTAGTGTATACAACATCATATGTAAAACGAAATGCCTCCGGTGTACCATAAAGTGGAATTCCCTTGTGACCGGTCAGACCTACCGTTGTCGGACCATGTTCACCAAAAGCTCCCGTATTGGATAACGTGTACATATCAATGGCTTTGATTATTCCATCTTTCGTTGCTCCAATACGAACCGTGATCTCCATTTCATGTCTCGGTGAAGAGGCGATCATAGACTCTTCTCTTGTATAGATAATTTTTGCCGGCTTTCCTGTTTTCATAGTAACAAGCGCCGGATAAACTTCTGCTACAACGGTCTGTTTTGCACCGAATCCTCCACCGATACGCGGCTTGATGACACGGATCTGTGATTTTGGAATATCCAAAGCATGTGAAAGAATTCTTCTTACATGGAAGGTTACCTGTGTAGATGCAACGACATTCAATCTTCCATACAAATCCATATAAGTATAAGTCCGGAACGTCTCCATCATCGTCTGCTGATTGGCTTTTGTGTGATACGTCTCTTCTACGATATAGTCACATTTTTCAAATACTTTCTCAATATCTCCGTCTCCCTCTTCGCCATGCGCACAGAGGTTTCTCTTATTGTCTGCTCCCACCGGACAAAGACTTTCCCAGTTATCTTCAGGATGTACCAATATTTCATTGTCCTTCGCTTTTCGGAAATCCAAAAGCGGTTCTAGCACTTCATATTCTACTTTGATCATCTTCATTGCCTTATTGACTGCAGCCTCTGTTTCCCCTGCAACAATCGCAACCGCATCTCCTACGAAGCGCACCCTTTGATCCAAAATCAATCTGTCATATGGACTTGGTTCAGGATAGGTCTGTCCCGCCATTGTAAATCGTTTGTTCGGACAATCTTTATAAGTGAGTACACATTCTATCCCAGGTACTTTCATCGCAATCTCTGTATTGATATTTTTAATCAGCGCATGCGCATGAGGACTACGAAACACTTTCACGATAAGGCAATCCTTCGGCGCAATGTCATCGGTATATACCGGCTTTCCGGTTACAAGAGCTTGGGAGTCTACTTTCGGTACTGCTTGATTTACCATCTTCATTTATTCGTCCCCCTTTTTCATCTCTAAATATTTCTGAATTGCACGCAACTGTCCCATATATCCTGTACAGCGGCAAAGATTTCCCTCTAAATACTCTTTGATCTCTTCTGTTGTCGGATCTTCCAACTCTCTTACCATTGCAAGCACATTCATAATAAATCCCGGAGAACAGAAACCACATTGTTCCGCTCCTTCTCTTGCAAGAAATGCTCCAAACTCTGCTGCTTCCTCCTGAAGTCCTTCCAAAGTTGTCACTTCTTTTCCGTCTACTCTTGCCGCCAACATAGCGCAGGATAACTGTGGTTTCCCATCTACCCACACGGTACACAGACCACAGTTCGTTGTTTCACATCCACATTTGACACTATAACAGCCCTTTTCTCTTACGAGATTCAATAACGTCATATCTGCATCTATAGAGGCTGTGACTGGTTTTCTATTCAAAATAAACTTTACTTCCATTTATCCTTCCTCCATCAATGACTGAACTGCGCGTTTGATCAACACCTCTGCCAAACGCTGTCTATATTCCTTACTTCCACGCATATTCGTGCCATAAGGAAATGATTCTGCCATTCTCTTTGCAAAACCTTCTGCTTCTTCCGGTGTATGAAGTACAGTATTTTCTGTTACCAAATCTGCTTTCATCGGTCTTGCTCCAACCGCAACCTTCCAAGCTTCCCCTACATGAGAAACCGCACATGCAATGATCGGGAAATCTGTTGCCGTCGCTCTCTCTGTGATATAACGAACTTTGCAATCATTTTTCTTTAATATAATACGAACAAGAATATCATGATCCCGTTCCATTTTCACAAAATCAGCCAACGAAACGATACCGCCTTTATAAAGTTCTACATAAGAATCCAATGCTAAAAAGCAAGTCAATACATCAGAAAACCCAAATCTTCCGAAAATACTTCCACCAACTGTCGCTCCATTGCGGAATTGTACTCCTACAATATGACGTACACTTTCTTTTATCGCGTTCTGAAAATATGTATTCAATCCTTTATGAAGCTCCAAACTCCGCAAAGAACACATACATCCTATTCTAAATTCTTCATCACTTTCTTCTATCTGATCTAATCCAAGTCCTGATAAGTCAATGGCTGTCTGTACTCGTCCTTTTGAAAGGCGCATCCACATCATTCCGCCAAGAACTCTGTTTGTTCTCTTTTGATTCAACTCATACGCCTGTTCCAAACTCTCAGCCTTGACATAATTACTAATTGTAATCAAGAAAATCCTCCTCCCACATCTGATATAACATCACATACTTATAATCAATTATACCATATGCTAATAGAAAAACGCAACAATTGGAAACTGTTGCGCAGAAAAAAAGGAATATTGTCTCTTTTTCATATTTGAAAAATCGGATAATGGGGTATATAAAAAGAAAAAATCCAAAACAGTACAAACATTATAATTGCTTTTATAAAAAAATAATTCTTTATCCAAGACGGAATGAAAACAAGATATTTTCTAAAAAACACCGAGATTGCAAGCGCCCAAAGCAATCCTAGAAATAGCAAACTCAAGTCTATCCATAAGCCTTCTTTTCCCAATCCACCTTTGATACCATAATACCCAAATACAACCACGAACATCGTCACTTCATTCTGAAAAGCCGCAAATAATAATCTTTCTTTCCACGTACATCTTTTCACCAACCCACACCAAGGTATCACATTTAGAAGCATCAAACTAAAAAAAGGAAGTTTCAAATGTTCCCAGATGCTTTCGCTGATTGGAAAGAATCCTTCCAGCCAAAAAGGTCTTCCGAGAAAGTCATATGCAAAATGAAACAGACTGCACAAACCAAATGCAATCACTGTTCCTGCATACATATAAATTCGTTCCCTTTTACTCATAATCAGCCTCCCTCTTAATTAGAATGTGCATCTTCACACAAAGTGTGTTTTATGGAATAGGAATTATAAAGGACTCCTATTTCATAAACAAAAAGAGTAGAATTTGAACATTTCTACTCTTTTACTATATCCGCTGCTTATGCATTTTATACTACAACGCTGTATTCAGTTTTTTACTTCCAATATTCTTCCATGTACTGTTTCGCTTCCTCTTCCCCCAAAGAGAAGTCTTTTATAATCTTCGACAAAGTTTCTTCCATTGTAAGTTGAAAATCCTTACAGGTTTGAATCGTTCCGCCGACAATTCCCCTCTTTTCTCCCCGCTTCTCACCTCTTGCTTCGCCAATCTTAATACCGTCTTCTAGCGATTCTTTTTTCAAAAAATCTCGATATTCATTTTCATCCCATTCTGTTAAAATATTATCCACGATCTCGCTCCTATTCCTACGAAGTACATTGGCAAGAATATCTTTCCGAATACATTCATCTACTGCCCATTCCACTGCCTCTTGATGATTTATTCCTTCCGCAAGATTTCTGCGAATAATTGCAACAAACTGCGCGTATTCTTTTAGCGTCCTGCATCGTTCCATCAATTCTTTATTCTTCCCATAATTCACATTCAATACCAATGCCGTACATTCCAACGCCGGATTTTTCCCTTTCCCATTCCCTACAAAAAGTGTACTGAGCTTTAATTCCTGACGTTCCGGCTTTTCTTCAATCCCATTGTAAAATATAATGTACTGCGGAAACGGAATCTGCAGCTTGGAATCTGAATATAACTTATGTTTCACCGGTTCGATGTAAGCCTTATATACGGAAGAAAAATAGAATAATCCGCGCAACGGGAGGTTTGGACTAAATGTGCTTTGGTGTTCATAGAGATTCATCTCATCTCCGATAATAAAAGACAGATCATTCCTCATTCCCATATACACCACATCTTCTATTGTTCGAATCTCCAGATCATCCGGATTTGTATAATGGCTCTCATTTACCGCATTATAAAGTTCCAACAGTTCTTTCTTTTCGTGAAAGATCAGACGGAACAAACAATCTTTATACTTCGTATTCAATTTATAATTATTCATGAAGTTCCTCCTTTATTTTAGCAAAATATCAGTATACAAACAAGACTAAGCACAGACTCTTAGACAGAAACTCCCTTCATAGGCTTCACCTACTTTCTATATAAATTACAAATCTGATTTTCTGTGTGACGAGCGTCACAGATACTTTAGAATGAAAGAATGTTAGAAATCTTGATTTGTGATGTGAGTATAACATATCTCCCTTCTTTTCACAAGGGTATCTATTACAGTATACGAGCCGGATAATACTCGTACTATCCGGCTCTTCTCTTACCTATTTCTTATGCTCTTTCTTGCTTTTTCACTACTCATATTTTTTGAGTATTTCCATAAATTCCGGCGATTCCCGTAAGAACCCTGCTTCTGCATCCTCTCTTACCCATTGGACGAGACTTTTCTTCATCTGCTCCCAGAAGGAAGAGTCCTCGCTTTTTCGTTTCGAATAACGGTAAAGCGGCGACTTTGGAAGTTCCCACATCTTTTCCACTTCCCGCATCATTCCTTCGAATGTTTTCATGCATCTCGGAATATCCTTTGTCAAATAAGCAAGATCCCATTCATTGCTGTATTTTCCATATTCCCATTGTTCAGCAATATCTACAAGCGCTTGCGCCTTTTTCAAAATGTATTCTGCATCCTCTATTCTTCCTTCTTCTACTGCAATATCCATAAGTCCCATCATGGCCATTTCCATATCCTGTGCCGCAGTCAGTAGCTTCCCTTCATAGAGTTCTCCGGCTTCTTCTAATTTCCCCTGCTCTTTATATAGGTTTGCACGAAGCTGGTTTACATTCACGTGCTTTTTGGGAATAGAATTAAGAAGCACCTCTGCAGCCTCATAATCTTTATTGCTCATATACTTAGGAAACAGCATTTGCTTGGAAATTTCCGCAATCTCCGCATCCTTGCTATCTGTAAGCTTTTCATATATTTTTTCAAACTTTTCGGTATAGCTTTCATACTCTTCCGGCACAAACATCATAACCGCGCCTTGTAGCGTAAGCGCTGTCATATACCAAAGATAATCGCATGTTGGATATTCTGCCAGCTTTTCCATCCCCATCTCGTATACCGCCTGGAATCCTTTTTCCGGTATGATTTGATAAAGTTCCCCAATAAACTGATCTACTTCTTCTTTCGTAAGTTCCTCTTTGAAAGACAACAACGTATTCAAATCCACTCCCAAAAGCCTTGCCAACGTCGGTAAAATCGTGATATCCGGATAGCTTGCTGCTTTCTCCCACTTATTTACCGCAGGCGCAGACACACCAAGTCTTTCTGCCAATTGTTCCTGTGTCATTTTCTGTTCCAGACGCTTTTCTCTTATGATCTCATGAATTCTCATAAACCCGTTCCTCCTTGTAGTGTAAAGTCTGCGCACAACCTACACCGTCCTCACTATGTTACTCAGATATCTTACTTCAAGTGTAACTGAAATCCTTCACATTCACAATCGACTGTACGTTAAGTTTTATTCATCTTTTTTAACCGTCAGTTAATTATTCATCCTTCACATGTCCAAGCTCAATATGTTTCTGTACCAATGTTTTCATATACTCCCACACCGGAACAGAAGTTTCTTCAATCTTCTCATTACGTTTGTAGATCTGAGACTTCTTCACGCCGTGTTCTTCCCAGCTTTTCCCATTGGACGCATCATTCAATAATAGCGGTTGAAAATTATCCAACAGATGTGCAAATTTTGCATCTGCACTTTCATAGGCCTCAAATTCTTCCCATAATTCCCGAAAATATTCTCCTTGATCCTCCGGTAACATTCCAAAGATCCGTTCTGCTCCCTTTTCTTCTCGTTCTCTTTTTGTCTGTGCCCCAACATCATCATATGCATAAGTATCACCGGCATCAATTTCCACCAGATCATGAATCAATACCATAAGGATTGTCTTTAGCAAATCCACATCTTCTTTCACATGCTCCTTTAATAAAAATGCAGAAATCGCAAGATGCCATGAATGTTCTGCATCATTTTCCTTTCGGTTTGCATCTGCAAGATACGTTTGCCGGAAAATATTCTTCACCTTATCAATTTCTACAATAAAATTTACCTGTTGTTCTAATCTTGTCATCTTTTTTCTCCCTTTCTTTGAATTTATCGTTGAAAATCGACATATTTTGCGTTATCATGTATCATTATATAAACTTTAACATAAGGAAGGATATTTGTCATGCAGCTTTTAAAGGAACGTATTTTAAAAGACGGCGTTGTGAAGCCGGGAAATGTATTAAAAGTAGACAGCTTTTTAAATCATCAGATGGATATTGATCTGATCAATGAAATCGGAAAGGAATTCCGCAGAAGATTTCCAAGCGATAAAATTACAAAAATACTTACAATCGAGGCTTCCGGCATCGGAATTGCATGTATCGTAGCTCAGTATTTCCATGTACCGGTTGTATTTGCAAAAAAGGCACAGAGTATTAACATTGACGGAGAGGTTTACCATTCAAAAGTAGAATCCTTTACTCACAAACGTGTATACGATGTGATTTTATCTAAAAAATTCTTAAGTGCTGAGGACAATGTACTGATCATCGATGACTTTTTAGCAAATGGCTGTGCACTCCAAGGACTCATCGAACTTGTAGAAGAATCCGGAGCTTCTATTGAAGGTGCAGGAATCGTCATTGAAAAAGGTATGCAGTCAGGCGGTCAAATCATTCGTGAGAAAGGTATTCACTTGGAATCTCTTGCTATCATTGACTCTATGACAGATACAAGTCTTACATTTAAAGAGTAACAAAAAAGATTTAGGATGTACCATGCACATCCTAAATCTTTTTTATTTCATCCAAAACATCTTCGATGCTTACGCTTCTTTTTCCTTCGGTAAAATAATATTAAACACAACTGCTACTAATGCTGCCGGAACAATTCCTGATCCACCGAAGATCAAATTAATCTGTTCCGGAAGATGCTTCAAAATATCTGCATTTGCACCCATACCATAACCAAGTCCAAGTGCAACGGAAAGAATCGTTACGCTTCTTGCTGTGATCGGTTCTCTTGTCACAAGCTGAATACCACTTACAACAATAGATGAGAACATCATTACTGCAGCTCCACCAAGCACACTGTCCGGCATGATTGAAATCAACGCTGCAAGTTTTGGGAATAAGCCGCACGCAATCAAGAAAATTCCGCCAATTGCAATGGCATATTTATTCACAATCTTTGTCATTGTAATCAAACCAACATTCTGACTAAATGATGTATTAGGAAGAACACCAAATGCAGAGGCTATTGCAGAGCCAACTCCATCACAGATTACTCCACCGGATAATTCTTCATCTGTTGCTTCTCGTCCGATTCCACCTTCTGTGATACCGGAAATATCTCCAACTGTTTCTACTGCAGTTACAACAAACATGATACAGATTGGAACGATTGCTTTCATATCAAACACAATATCTACCGGCAATAATTTCGGAACTGCAAACCAACTTGCATCTCGTACTTCCTGCCAATTCAACACCCAAGATTTCGTATATTCAACTCCCTCTGCTGTCACTCCTGTCGTCGGAAGTACCAAAGCCATCACGCTTACGAGTATGTAACCCACAATGATTCCAATGAAAATAGATGCATAACTTGTAATCCCTTTTGTTCCATGTTTTAATGCTACGATGACAATTAGCACAACCGCGCCTACAAATAGATTTTCCAAAGATCCATAATCCGGCATAGATTTTCCGCCACCAAAAGAACCTACTCCTACGCCGATCAAAGATAATCCGATTGACAACACTACGGTTCCTGTTACAATTGCCGGGAAAAATTTACGAAGAGGCTTCAAAAAGAAACCTAATACAGATTCAAATAAACCGCCAATCAAAGAGGCACCCATAATTGCACCATACGCATATGTTCCACCACCAAGTGAAACCGCCATGTTCTGGCATACTCCGATAAAGCCTGAACTTGTTCCCATTACAATCGGAAGCTTTGCTCCAATTGGGCCAACCGCAAAAATCTGTAACAATGTAATAATCCCTGCGATCAGCATCGCATTCTGTAATAAAACAACAAGTAGTCCCGGATCTTGAATCGCACATCCCGCTCCACCGGTAATTAAGATAATCGGTGTCAGATTTCCTACAAACATAGCAAGAACATGCTGTAAACCAAGAGGTATCGCCTGTCTTAACGGAATTTTCCCTTCCAACTCATAAGGTGATGTATACACTTTTTCTTTCTCCATCCTTATTTCTCCTTTGTATTTCGTACCGTCACATTATATTGAATTTTAAAAATGCTGTCAATTTTACAGTCATTATAAATTCTAATGTCTATTTATAAGCATCTCATTCTCTTCCTCTTTATCAAATAATGATACACACCATACCTCCATTGCTATCATTTACAATTTTCTGCATAGTATCTTGTAATTTCACCTGACTTTCATCATTGATCATCAACATCTTATTTCTCATACCATCCAGAACAAGCTCTTCTACTGATTTTCCAAAGATATTGGTATTCCATATTCCCCCTTCGTTTTTTCCCATTTCTTTTATGTACTTTACAAGATCCTCCGCCTGCTGTTCATTTCCTACAATTGGTGCAATTTCCGTTTCAATATTTGCTCGAATCAAATGAATGGTCGGAGCTTCCGAATGGATTTTTACTCCATATTTGTTTCCTTGCTTAATAATAACCGGATCTTCTAATTTTATTTCCTCTCTAACCGGGCTTACTACGCCATATCCCTTCATCCGAACTGACTCCATCGCATCTTTTACGCCTTCATATTCTTTTCGGAGTGAAGATAATTGTTTCATGGTGCGAATCAAATCATATTCTCCTTCTATCTCCGTACCTGTCACTTCACTTAACACTCTATAATAGAATTGTTCTCCTATTTCAATTCGAATGCGAATACAACCGGAATCCAATATGATATCTTCTATTCGTACATCTTCCATGTAAGGGTTTTCCGGTATAGGAACTTCCCCTTTTGCATCTTTAATCTGATGAAGCACTTCCATATAGTTTTTCACATAAGTAATCAATTCTTTTTTAATCGGGTGATCCATACCCAACATTTCTACCCATTTAGGAATAAAAAACTGCACTTCGGATATCGGAAATTCATACAATACGCTCTGCATGATTGAATGAATATCCTCTTCTCTCAATTGCTCGCAATTCACAGGTATTGCAGTCACCCCATATGTCTCCTCTACTTCTTTTGCGATTTTCTTAGCGTCCTCACTATATGGTTTTCTTGTATTTACAAGTACAATAAATGGTTTCCCAATGCTTTGTAATTCTTGAATCGTCTTTCCTTCTGCCTCGATATAGTTTTCTCTTGGAATTTCTCCAATCGTACCATCTGTTGTTACAACGATTCCAATAGTCGAGTGATCATGAATCACTTTCTTCGTCCCGATTGCAGCCGCCTTGGTAAATGGAATTTCATTCTCAAACCACGGGGTCTTCACTTGACGCTCTTCTTCATTTTCAACATATCCTGAAGCTCCTTCTACCATATAACCAACACAATCAATTAAGCGAATCTTCGCTTTTACCTCTTCATCCAATGGAATTTCCACCGCATCTTTCGGGACAAATTTAGGTTCCGTTGTCATAATTGTTTTTCCAGATGCAGATTGTGGTAGTTCATCTCTCGTTCTTTTTTTAGCATGTTCATCTTTTATATTGGGAAGCACCAGCAAATCCATAAATCTCTTAATAAATGTAGATTTTCCAGTTCTGACAGGGCCTACAACTCCGATATAGATTTCTCCGTTTGTTCTTGCCTGTATGTCTTTGTATACATGAAACGTATTCATACAATACCCCCTTGCTTTGCTGATACTAATGTATGTTTACATGCAAAAAAACAGAACCCGATTTTTCGGATTCTGTTTTCTTACAAAATTAATTTCCCCAAGGAAGCATTGGATTTTCAATTGTCTTATCACGAAGCATCAACTCTTTGACTGCTTCTGCAGGATTCTTTCCTTCAAATAATATCGCATTGACCTGTTCAATAATCGGCATCGATACATTGTATTTATGTGCAAGCTTCACGGAAGCCTTTGTAGAATACACACCTTCTACTACCATTTTCACCTCATCCATCGCTTCTTGCATCGTTTTGCCTTGTCCCATAAGATAGCCGGCTTTTCTGTTACGGCTGTGAACACTGGCACAAGTCACGATCAAATCTCCGATTCCGGTAAGTCCTGTGAAACTTTCCATTTTACCGCCCATCGCCACGCCTAGTCTTGCAATCTCAGCAATTCCACGTGTGATCAACGCAGCTTTTGTATTATCTCCATAGCCCAATCCATCTGCGATTCCGGCTGCAAGCGCGATTACGTTCTTCAACGAACCACCAAGCTCCATTCCAAGCATATCCGGACTTGTGTATACACGGAAAACATCACTCATAAATGCTTCCTGCAGATATTCCGCTGTTTTTTTCGTCTTTGCACCCACAACACAAGTTGTCGGAAGACCTCTTCCCACTTCTTCCGCGTGACTTGGACCGGAAAGAACCGCTACATCTGCTTGAGGAATCTCTTCTTTGATCTGCTGAGACAAAGTCATAAGTGTTGCTTCTTCGATACCTTTTGCAACGTCTACAATGATTTGATCATCCGCCACGTAAGGCTTCATATTACGTGCAGTTGCTCTTGTAAACGGAGAAGGAACTGCGAGTACCACGAAATCTTTTCCTTGAATTCCCTCTGCAAGCTCATTGGTAAACACCATATCCTCCGGAATTCTAACACCTGGAAGCTTACTCTTATGCTCTCTTTCCTGGTCGAGCATTTCTACTTCTTCTTTTGAAATAGACCATACCGTCACATGATGACCGTTTTTGTGAAGCAGTAACGCAAGAGCTGTCCCCCAGCTTCCTGCTCCAAGTACACCTACATTTGCCATAACCTGACCTCCTACTTCTTCTTTGAAAAACTTAATTTATTCTCTGTGCCATGCAAGAGCCTTTTAATATTTTCTTTATGCTTATAAATCGCCAAAATCGTCAAAAATATAGAAAGTGCATATAACTCATAGCGTTCCGGAACAGTTAATGTTGTTCCAAATATTTCCCCTTGAACTACCATTCCTATCGCAAACATAATCACAAGTATGATGGAACCCAAAGATACGTACCTTGTAGCTACAACAATTACTATAAATGTAAGATATGCTACAATCGCAACTTTGGGATTTACTGCAAGAAGAATCCCTGCTGTAGCTGCAATTCCCTTTCCTCCCTTAAACTGGAGATAAAATGGAAAATTGTGACCAAGAACCGCCCCAACTCCCGCATACATTGCAAGAAGTTCAAACATCCTTTCATGACTTTTTCCAAAAAGCAGCCATGCAACAAACACAGCAAATACGCATTTCAGACAATCTCCTAAGAATGTAATGACTCCGGCCTTCCATCCAAGTGTACGAAGTGCGTTTGTCGTTCCGGCATTCCCACTTCCATGCTGTCTGATATCGATATGATGCAGTTTCCCATAAATATATCCTGTTTGAAAAAGACCACAAATATAACCGATCACCAAACAAATTAACCGTTCCATTTATTTGTCCTTTTCCTTTCTCTCACGAATAAAGAATTTCAATGATGTGCCTCGAAAACCAAATGCTTCACGAATCTTGTTTTCCAAATATCTTGTATAAGAAAAGTGCATCAATTCCTTATCATTTACAAAAACAACAAAAGTCGGTGGTTTTACAGCTACTTGTGTAATATAATACAGCTTCAAACGTTTTCCCTTATCTGATGGTGGCTGCTGCATTGCTACTGCCTCCATCATGATTTCGTTCAATACACCTGTCGCTATGCGAAGTGTCTGATTCTCAATTACCATATCGATCATATCATACAATCTGTTAAGACGCTGTCCTGTCTCTGCTGAAACAAACATCATCTCGGCATACGGCATATAAGAAAGTACGTCCCGAACTTTCTTCTCGTATTCTTTCATCGTTCTGTCATTTTTTTCAATGGCATCCCACTTATTTACAACGATAATAATACCTTTTCCTCGTTCATGAGCAATTCCGGCAATCTTTGCATCTTGTTCTGTAACACCTTCCGTCGCATCAATAACAAGAAGGACTACATCTGCTCTTTCTACCGCTGTTACTGTACGAATGATACTATATCTTTCCAAATCTTCTTTGATTTTATTTTTTCTACGAAGTCCGGCTGTATCAATAAATACATATTCTTTCCCATTGTATTTTACCGGAGTATCGATAGCATCTCTTGTTGTACCCGCAATATTGGATACGATTACTCGATTATTTCCTTGCAGTTTGTTAATGATAGAAGATTTTCCTACATTTGGTTTTCCTACAATGGCGATACGAGGTCTTTCATCTTCCTCCTCCTCTTCACTATGTTCCGGGAAATATTTTACAACTTCGTCCAAAAGATCTCCAATTCCTAATCTAGAGGATGCTGAGACTGGTACCGGATCTCCGATTCCCAAATTGTAAAATTCATATACATCTCCCATAAACTTTTGGAAACTGTCTACTTTATTAACAGCAAGAATTACCGGTTTCTTCGAACGGCGAAGCATATCTGCAACTTTTGAATCCGCATCTACAAGTCCCTGTCTTACATCCGTAAGGAAAATGATCACATCTGCTGTATCAATGGCAATCTGTGCCTGTTCTCGCATCTGTGATAAAATAATATCTTTGCTATCCGGTTCAATTCCACCGGTGTCGATCAATGTAAAGTTACGATCCAGCCATGTTACTTCTGCATAAATACGGTCTCGTGTAACACCCGGAGTATCTTTTACAATTGAAATCATCTCTCCTGCCAATGCATTAAAGAGTGTAGATTTTCCTACATTCGGTCTTCCCACAATGGCTACTACTGGTTTACTCATACTCTATTCTCCTTGTTTTAAACTCCATTTATTACTGCTTCAATAAAATCTTGTCCGCTTGATTTTACAATATCTGCCTCTACTTGTAAAGACTCTTTCACATCATCTAAGGAAAGGTCATCTAAAAAAACAGTCTCTCCATCTCGCATCATACTGCAAGGAAGATAGAGACACTCGCCCAATTCTTGTTCTTTCAATTGTGCGATCAGATCTTGTCCTGTGATCAATCCGGCTACGGTAATAGATTCCCCAAAGAAATAATTAATAATCTTATACAAATGCACTTTCACATTTGGGAATTTTTCCTGCAAACGGTCAATCATTCTCTGTAGAAACGGATATGCGAGAACTCCTGTTGCCATAGAAATTTCCCGTTTTCTGTCATCTCCTTCCAGCTTTTCGAATCCTTCTTCAAACTCATTCATAAGAAGTCGTAACATTCCTACACCGTTTTCCAATTGCAGATATCCGTCATAACGCTCTTCTTCCGGAAGTTCTTCCTCCGCAAGAATATACCACTCATCTCCCGCATGGATAAAATGGATTCCATATTCTGCGTAGATTTTCTCCTGCCACTTATGAATCGTCTGCAAAACCTTCTTGGCATCTTCCTTTGTAAACGGCTCCAACGGATACAATCCTTCTCTGTATTTTGTCAAACCAACCGGTACAACCGATACACTTTGAAGATTCGGAAGATATTTTGTCAAATCTCGAATGCTTCGTTCTAATTCTTCCCCATCATTCACTCCTTTACACAATACAATCTGTCCGTTCATCGTAATGCCACCTTCGTATAAGATGTCTACTTTCTTCAACGCTTCTCCGGCAAATCGATTGTGAAGCATCTTGCACCGTAGTTCTGGATTGGTTGTCTGGAAAGAAATGTTGATCGGTTCCAAATGATATTTTACAATTCTTCTCACATTATCTTCCGTCATGTTTGTCAAGGTAATGTAATTTCCCTGCAAAAAAGACAAGCGGGAATCATCATCTTTAAAATATAATGTCTCTCGCATTCCCTTTGGCATCTGGTCAATAAAGCAAAACATGCATTTATTTCTACAAGAACGATATTCATCCATCAATCCTTGTTCAAACTCAATTCCAAGATCTTCTTCATAGTCCTTCTCGATTTCAAGTTCCCATTCTTCTCCATTTTCCTTTTCTATCAAAACTACAAGTTCTTCATCGTTGACAAGAAAATGGTAGTCAAACACATCTTCTATCTCTGTTCCGTTGATACTGAGTAACTTGTCCCCTGTTTCTATTCCCAATTCCCATGCAATGCTTCCTTCTTCCACACTGCGAATCACATGTTGTTTTTTCATAACTCAACTCCTGTCATCTATTTTCCCTCTAACTTATATAATACTAAATTTTTCGCAAAAAAGCAATTTCTACAACAATCTCAGTTGATTCACCCTTATATTTTTGCTATGATAATACTAAGCGTTTATTTCTGCAAGACATTTGCCGAAAAATATTTACCGTTTAATATAAAAGAAATGGAGAATACTATGCTGAATTTAAATGAATTAGAAAAAACATTGCCGGTAGCACCATTAAAAATTGCGGCATTAGACAGTTGCAAAGACTTGGCTCAAAAAGTAAATGACTACATTGTGGACTTCCGACATACTACGAACGAGACGACTTTGAACCCTACACTCTTTTCCAAACATGTTGCAGACAATTACCTTTTGGATCTTGCCTGCCCACGTTTTGGTTCCGGTGAAGCAAAAGGTATGTTAAAAGAAACAGTGCGTGGCTGCGATCTTTTCGTTATGGTTGACGTATGTAATTACAGTATGACTTATAGTGTAAATGGATATCAAAATCATATGTCTCCGGACGATCACTATCAGGATTTGAAACGTATCATTTCTGCTGCCAACGGAAAGGCACATCGTGTAAACGTTATTATGCCTTTCTTGTACGAAAGCCGTCAACACAAACGTACCAGACGAGAATCTCTGGATTGTGCATTTGCTTTGGAAGAATTAACCGATATGGGAGTCAGCAACATCATTACCTTTGACGCGCATGACCCTCGTGTCCAGAATGCAATTCCACTAAAAGGATTTGATAACTTTACACCTCCATATCAGTTTATGAAAGCCCTTCTTCGTTCTGTCCCTGATCTTCAGGTTGACAAAGATCATCTTATGATCATCAGTCCCGATGAAGGCGCTATGCACCGCGCTGTGTATTTTTCTAATGTCCTCGGCGTTGATATGGGTATGTTCTACAAACGTCGTGATTACTCAACCGTTGTAAATGGAAAGAATCCTATTGTTGCTCATGAATTTCTTGGAGATGATATCCACGGAAAAGATCTTATTATCATTGACGACATGATTTCATCCGGTGAAAGTATGTTGGATGTGGCGAAACAATTGAAAGCCCGTGGAGCACAACGTGTCTTCGTATGTACGACTTTTGGATTATTTACAGAAGGATTTGACAAATTTGACGAGTACTATGAAAAAGGTTACATTGACCGTGTCATCACTACAAACCTTACTTATCTTCCGCCTGTTGCCTTCGAAAAACCATACTTCGTAACAGCAGATATGAGTAAGTATCTTGCCTTGATCATTGATTCATTAAATCACGATATCTCCATCGGACATGTCATGAATCCAACTGCAAGATTACATCAGTTATTAGAACGACACCGCAATGGTATAAAATAAAGCAAGCAAAAAGTTCCTGACAGAGATTTCTCTCTTCAGGAACTTTTTATTTTTACACAAACTGCTTATTGCTTATAAAATGAGAAATACACGCCACCATCTTCAAGCTTTACACCGCGTGCTTCCGCCATCTCACTAACTGTCACAAGCTGATATCCCTTTTCCACCAGCTGTGGAATTACTTTGATCGCCGCTTCGACTGATGTTTTATGAATATCATGCATCAGAATAATATCTCCATCTGTTGCAGAATTTACTGATTTGATCGTACTTTCCACATTCTTCGTCTTCCAGTCCAACGTATCAACCGACCACATAATGAGAGGGCTGGAAGCGGCAGCTTTCACATGATCGTCAAACGCTCCATATGGTGGTCGTGTAACTGTTGTTGGCGAACCACCTGTCGCTTCTGCCACTTGATCCGAAACGCTCTGAATTGCTTCTTTTATCTCGGCATCTGATAATTTTTTCAAATTCTTATGTTCTGCCGTATGATTTCCAAGCTCGCATCCAATCTCTTTCATCCTCTTGATCGTTTCAGGATGTTGTGGTACTCTTGTTCCGACCATAAAAAATGTTGCTCTTGCATTATTTTCTTCCAATACGCTTAACAGTCTGTCTGTATCTGTTCCCGGTCCATCATCAAACGTAAGAGCAAGCATCGGCTTTTCTGGGTCTACATAGAATTTTTCAGATTTCAGCTTTCCATCTTTTCCAAATTTGTAAATCTTTCCATCTGCTTTAAGTTCTCCTGTTACTTTTTTCCCATCTTTTCCAAAGTAATATTTTTCTCCTTCAAATGGAATGAATTCATTCTTTGCATATTTTCCATTTGTTTTCTTGAACTTTTCTCCATCCCAGGCGCCATATTTATTTTTTACGGTAAGTGTCCCCTGTTCAACTGTAAATTTCATCTTCCGTGACCAGTCTTTTTCCAGCTTTTCCTTCATCTTTTTGGATAGTTTTATTTGGATTTTAAATTTCCCATCTGTCTTACCATCCGCTTTACAAGACACTTCATAGTTTTTCCCGGCCTTTAATTCAGAAACAAATTTTTTTACTGTATAATCATCTTTTTTATCCAGTATTTTCTTCTCATTTCCTCTTGCAATCACATCCACTTTGAATTTAGGAACTTTTTCATCCTGCATCATCGTTACCGAATCTACCCGAAGGACGATTCTTGGCTTTCGCATAAAAAATACTGTAACAATCAAGGCTACTAAAAGAACTACACCTACACCGGCTGCAAGATACATTTTCTGTCTTTTTACCTGCTGTATTCTTGCATTTTGCCGTTCCATTCTAACGCTTTCATCACTCATTTGTATCTACCTCTATCTATAATTATAATGCTCTCTTGTTTATAATTATAAGTCAGGCAATCATTCTAAGCAATAATTCGGACGTTTAAGATTTCGTTAATATTGTTAAGTTTTTGTATCATTTCTTTTGAGATTTCTGTATCAGTATCAATCATCGTATATGCATAAACGCCACGGCTCTTATTTGTCATATTTGTAATATTTACATTCTCTTCTGCAAGAAGCGCCGTAAACTGTCCGATCATGTTCGGTACATTGCGATGTAGAATGGTAATTCTTGTTCCTCCGCTATAAATCCCCATTTCACAATCCGGATAGTTCACGGAATTTTTAATATTTCCGTTTTCCAAAAAGTCCATAACTTCTCGCACAGCCATCTTCGCACAATTATCCTCAGATTCCTCTGTAGAAGCGCCAAGATGTGGAATTACAATGGCACCTTTTACACCTGCAATCGTATCATTTGGAAAATCGGTTACATAGCGTTTTACTTTTCCGGATATCAATGCATCTACCATATCCTCTTCATTCACAAGCACGTCTCTTGCGAAGTTCAGAACAACTACATTCTCTTTCATTAAACCGATAGCATCCTTATTGATCATACCTTTCGTAGACTCCATTGTCGGAACATGGATTGTAATATAATCACATTCTTTATACAATTCGTCTGCCGTTTGTGCATGATGAATATTTCTTGATAGCTGCCATGCACCGTCTACTGAAATGTAAGGATCATATCCATATACATCCATTCCCAAATGCATAGCCGCATTGGCTACAAGAACACCGATCGCACCTAGACCTATTACGCCAAGTTTTTTACCTTGAATCTCATGACCTGCAAAAGCTTTTTTCTGTTTCTCTGCCTGCTTTGCAATATTTCCATCCTCTTCATACTCTTGTACCCACTGGATACCTCCCACAATATCTCGGGAAGCAAGAAGAAGTCCCGCAATCACCAACTCCTTCACACCGTTTGCATTCGCTCCCGGTGTATTGAATACAACGATTCCCTCTTCTGCACAGCGGTCAAGCGGAATATTATTTACGCCGGCTCCTGCCCTTGCAATTGCTTTCAGATTTTTCGGAAGCTCTATATCGTGCATTGCTGCACTTCTTACTAAAACTGCATCTGCCTCTTTCATCTCGGCAGTTGCTTCATATTCTCCGGTGAATCTGTCAAGACCTACGTGAGAAATTGGATTTAAACAATGATATTTATACATATTACAGATTCTCCTTTTCAAATTTTTTCATAAACTCAACTAATGCTTCTACACCTTCAATCGGCATTGCATTATAGATACTTGCACGCATTCCTCCAACTGTTCTGTGACCTTTTAAGTTCTCAAAGCCTGCTTCTTTTGCCTCTTTAACGAATTTTGCATCGAGATCTGCATCTCCTGTAACAAACGGAGCATTCATAAGAGACCGGTCTTCTTTTACAACAGTACCTCTGAAAAGTTTACTTTCATCTAAATAATCATAGAGAATCTTCGCTTTTTTCTCATTGTGTGCTTTCATGGCTTCCAAGCCGCCCATTTCTTTGATCCATTTGAACACTTTTCCACAAATATAAATGCCGTATGCAGGCGGCGTATTATAAAGAGAAGCCGCATCTGCATGCGTTTTATATGTTAACATTGTTGGTGTTCCCGGAAGTACGTCTTCTGTAATCAGGTCCTCACGAATAATGACTATCGTCACTCCGGCCGGTCCGATATTTTTCTGTACTCCACCATAGATGATTCCATATTTTGTCACATCTACAGGTTCTGATAAAAAACATGAGGAAACATCCGCCACAAGTGTCTTACCTTTTGTATTTGGAAGCGTCTTGAATTTCGTACCGTAAATCGTATTATTTTCACAAATATATACATAATCTGCATCTTCTGAAATCGGAAGGTCTGAGCAATCCGGTATGTAGGAAAAGATCTGATCTTCTGAAGAAGCAATCTTATTCACTTTCCCGTATTTTGCGGCTTCCTGATATGCTTTCTTTGCCCACTGACCGGTCACAATAAAATCTGCCACCTTATTTTTCATCAAGTTCATTGGTATCATGGCAAATTGCTGAGAAGCGCCGCCTTGTAGAAACAGTACCTTATAATTGTCCGGAATATCCATAAGTTCACGAAGGTCTTTTTCTGCTGTCTTAATGATGTCCTCAAACGCTTTTGAGCGATGACTCATCTCCATCACTGACATTCCGGTTCCATTGTAATCCAACATCTCTGCTGCCGCTTCTTGCAGCACTTTTTCCGGAAGTACTGCCGGTCCTGCTGAAAAATTATATACTCTGCCCATATGAATCCCTCCTGATTTCTGATTTTCTCTGCTTTTCGCTATTCTTTTTCCTTCAAATCCTCTTCGCTGAATGTCTCACTAAGAGGAGCACCCGGTGCAACCATCGGCCATACTTTGTCATCACAATCGATCTGACAATCCAATAAAACCGGTCGTCCCATCGTAAGCGCCTTTGAAAATGCCTCCGAAAATTCTGCCTTTGTTTTCACGGTAATTCCAACTGCTCCCATTGCTTCTGCCAGCTTCGCGAAATCTACTGCGTCGTTTAATACGGTTGCTGAATAACGTTGTCCGTAAAACAAATTCTGCCACTGCCGTACCATTCCAAGTACATGATTGTTAACCACAACCTGAATGATCGGAACATTATATCTTGCCGCCGTCGCAATCTCATTCATATTCATACGGAAACAACCGTCTCCTGCAATATTCACTACCGTTTTCTCTGGCATACCGATCTTTGCACCGATACATGCACCAAGTCCGTATCCCATTGTCCCAAGACCACCGGATGTTAAGAATGTTCTTGGCTTTGTATATTTATAAAATTGTGCCGCCCACATCTGATGCTGTCCTACCTCTGTTGTAATGATAGCTTCTCCATTTGTCTGACGATAGATTTCTTCCACTACAAACGGCCCTGTCAGCTTCTCATGATGATAGGTAAGCGGATATTTTTCTTTGTAATCACTGATAGTTTTATGCCATTCCGGATGAGAATATGCAGGAAGCTTTTCGTTTAATATTTGTAAAACTTCTTTGATATCTCCTGTAATGCTGGCATGTGTCATAATATTTTTATCTACCTCTGCAGGATCCACATCGATCTGCAGAACTTTCGCATTACTTGCAAATTTCTTCGCATTACCTGTCACACGGTCGCTGAATCTTGCACCCACTACAATTAATAAATCACATTGACTAACTCCAAAATTCGATGTTTTTGTTCCATGCATCCCAAGCATTCCAGTGTACAATTCATCTGTTCCCGGAAAAGCTCCTTTTCCCATCAAAGAATCAGCTACCGGCGCATCAATTTTGTGTGCGAATTGATACAATTCTTCACTTGCACCGGAAAGCACCGCTCCACCACCTACAAAAATATATGGTTTTTGT
Source organism: uncultured Lachnospiraceae bacterium (assembly GCA_900550235.1). Classification (GTDB taxonomy): domain Bacteria; phylum Bacillota; class Clostridia; order Lachnospirales; family Lachnospiraceae; genus Faecalimonas. The sequence continues at coordinate 20,415 of URRQ01000010.1, read as the reverse complement.
GCATGTTCTATCATCTCTAATGCCGTTTCCACATCCTCTTCCCGAATATTTGATACCGACTTCACTTCCAGCGGTTCTGATTTTACATACTCTGCAAGATTGGCTGTAACATCTTTTGGAATATCTACAAGCACCGGTCCCGGACGTCCTGTTTTTGCAATTCGAAACGCATTTCGAATCGTATCTGCAAGTCGATTGACATCCTTTACAATATAATTATGTTTTGTAATCGGAAGTGTAATTCCGGTAATGTCTATTTCCTGAAAACTGTCTTTTCCGAGAAGGGAAACTCCTACGTTACATGTAATGGCTACCATTGGAATCGAATCCATGTATGCCGTTGCGATTCCCGTTACAAGATTCGTTGCTCCCGGTCCGCTTGTTGCGAAGCATGCTCCTACTTTTCCTGTTGCTCTAGCGTATCCGTCTGCCGCATGAGCCGCCCCTTGTTCATGGGATGTTAAAATATGTGTAATCTCATCGCTGTGCTTATATAATGCATCATATACATTCAATATCGAGCCGCCCGGATATCCAAAAACGGTATCCACACCTTGCTCTTTCAAACATTCTATTACTATCTCTGCTCCAGTAAGCTGCATCTTTGTATCTCCCTTCATTTAGTGTTTCGGAACTTCCAATATGGCTCCTCTGTTTCCTGAAGTAACCATAGCCGCATATCTCGCAAGGTAACCTGTCGTAACCTTCGGCTCTCTTGGTTGCCATTTGGTGCGTCTTGCTTCCATCTCTTCTTCTGAGACAAGAAGCTCTATCTTATTCTCCGGAATGTTGATTTTAATACGATCTCCTTCTTCTACAAGTGCAATCGGTCCTCCTACTGCTGCTTCCGGCGATATATGACCAATGGAAGCGCCTCTAGAAGCTCCGCTGAAACGTCCGTCAGTAATCAACGCTACACTAGAACCAAGTCCCATTCCTGCAATCGCTGAAGTTGGATTCAGCATTTCTCTCATTCCCGGTCCTCCTTTTGGTCCTTCATAACGAATGGCCACCACATCACCTGCTACGATTTTACCGCCTTTGATCGCATCAATAGCATCTTCCTCACAATCAAATACTCTTGCCGGTCCTTCATGCACCATCATCTCCGGAACAACTGCCGAACGCTTCACAACGCCTCCGTCCGGTGCAAGATTTCCAGTAAGGACTGCAAGTCCACCAGTCTCACTATATGGATTTTCTAACGGTCTGATAACTTTCGGATCTCGATTGACTGCATATTGGATATTTTCTCCTACCGTTTTACCTGTAACTGTCATACAATCCAAATGCAGAAGATCTTTCTTTGTCAATTCTTTCATCACCGCATAGACACCGCCCGCTTCATTCAGATCTTCCATATAAGTTGGACCTGCAGGAGCTAAATGACAAAGATTTGGTGTCCTTGCACTGATTTCATTTGCAAAAGTAATATCAAAATCCATTCCAATCTCATGAGCGATTGCCGGAAGGTGAAGCATACTGTTTGTTGAACATCCCAAAGCCATATCTACAGTCAATGCATTTAAAATTGCATTTTCCGTCATAATATCTCTTGGGCGGATATTCTTTTCCCAAAGCTCCATTACTTTCATTCCTGCATGCTTTGCAAGACGGATTCTTTCGGAATAAACTGCCGGAATCGTTCCGTTTCCTCCCAGTCCCATACCAAGCACTTCTGTCAAACAGTTCATGCTGTTCGCTGTGTACATACCGGAACAGGAACCGCATGTCGGACATACTTTATTCTCATACTCTGTCACATCTTCTTCTGTCATAGTTCCGGCTGCATAAGAACCTACCGCTTCAAACATACTGGAAAGACTCTTTTTACAACCTTTTACCCTTCCTGCCAGCATTGGTCCGCCGCTTACAAAAATAGTCGGCACATTGATTCTTGCTGCTGCCATCAAAAGTCCCGGTACATTTTTATCGCAATTCGGAATCATAACAAGCGCGTCAAACTGATGTGCCATCGCCATTGCTTCTGTGGAATCCGCGATCAAATCTCTCGTTACAAGGGAATATTTCATTCCGATATGTCCCATTGCAATTCCATCACATACCGCAATAGCCGGAAACATAACCGGAGTTCCGCCTGCCATAGCGACTCCCATCTTCACTGCGTCTGCAATCTTATCCAGATTCATATGTCCCGGAACAATCTCATTATAGGAACATACGATTCCGACTAACGGTTTTTCCAATTCTTCTTTTGTATAACCAAGCGCATTGAATAAGGATCTATGGGGCGCCTGCTGCATTCCTTTTGTTACTGTATCACTTCTCATGTTCATTACCTCCGTACTGTTTATCTGATTCTATCGCAGATCAAGTCACCCATCTCTGCTGTATTCACTAATGTCTTACCTTCTGACATAATGTCAATGGTACGATACCCATCCTTTAACACTCTTTCCACCGCTTTTTCTACCGCCTCTGCTTCTTGATCTAAATCAAAAGAATAGCGAAACATCATAGCCGCTGAAAGAATCGTAGCGATCGGATTTGCAATTCCTTTTCCTGCAATGTCAGGAGCCGAACCTCCACTTGGCTCATAAAGTCCAAATTTCGTCTCATTCAGACTTGCGGATGCCAACATTCCAATGGATCCGGTCACCATGCTTGCTTCATCCGACAAAATATCTCCAAACATATTTTCCGTAAGAATCACATCAAATTGTTTCGGATTCTTCACAAGCTGCATTGCACAATTATCTACAAGCATATGCTCCAACGTCACTTCCGGATAATCTTCTGCTACTTCTTCTACCACTTTTCTCCAAAGTCTGGAAGAATCTAATACATTCGCCTTATCCACACTGATTACTTTTTTCCTTCGTTTCATTGCAATATCAAACGCTCTCTTGGCAATGCGGCGTACCTCGTTTTCATTATATGCAAGAGAATCATATGCTGTCATAATACCGTTCTCTTCTACGGTCTTACGTTCTCCAAAATAAAGTCCTCCTGTCAATTCCCTCATAATCATCATATCGAATCCGCCTTCTGTAATCTCTTCCTTAAGCGGACATGCACCTTTTAATTCATCATACAACACCGCAGGCCGCAGATTGGCAAACAGATTCAATGCCTTTCGGATTCCTAAAAGTCCGGCTTCCGGTCGTTTCGATGGCTCCAACTTATACCACGGCGAGGTCTGTGTATTCCCACCAATGGAACCCATCAAAACTGCCTCACAAGCTTTCGCTTCTATAATTGTCTCTTCAGTCAACGGAACACCATGTACATCAATGGACGCCCCGCCTAATAAAAGCTGTTTATACTCATATTTGTGTCCATATATTTCTCCAACCTTATCCAAAACCTTCATTGCTTCCGTTACAATCTCCGGTCCAATTCCATCACCTTTGATGATGCCAATCTTCAATCTCATATGCATTCCCTCTCTTCAAGACTTACTTCTAAGCCTTCTTCTTGTCTGTGATAAAAAGTGTATTTTGATTAATAATATCTCATTTTTTCTCACATTTCAACCCTTTAACACGCAAAAGTGTGAATTTTTAGAGAGTGCTCTGTTTTTTTGGTTCATACAAAAAGAAGCATCGCCCCACAACTGATTTCTCAGCTCTGAAACGATGCTTCCAGCAACTACTATTTTCCTTTTAAATTGCTCTTGTATAATTCTTTAACCATGCTTTTTCTTCATCATTTAAGTATGGCGCTATATTTTCATATACCGCTGCATGATATTCATTCAAAAGTTTTTTGTACTCTTCTGACAGCATCTCTACTTTCACTGCATCCAAGTCAAATGGTATGAATGTAAGTGGTTCCAAATACATAAACTGTCCATATTCGTTCTTCTCACCTTCACGTACAAGAAGTTCATTTTCCAAACGAACACCATGAGAACCTTCAATATAAATACCAGGTTCATCTGTAAATATCATACCTTCCTGTAATGGCACAATATTGCTTCCGCGGCTTCCCCAACCGATGTTTAACGGACCTTCATGGATGTTCAGAAGATATCCGACTCCGTGTCCTGTTCCGTGATTAAAGTCAAGTCCTCTGTCCCAAAGCGGTTTTCTTGCAAATGGATCTAAGTTGCTTCCGCTGCATCCTTTTACGAATCTGGCGCTTGCAAGACCAAGGTTACACATAACGATCAATGTGAAATGTTCTTTCATAATATCCGGAATTTCGCCCAAAGCGTAAGTTCTCGTAATATCTGTAGAACCTTCCCAGAATCCTGCTCCTGTATCTGTTAAAAATACGCTTCCTTCTTTTAATTCCACATTTGTCTCTGGGGAAGATGTATAGTGGCAAAGAGCAGCATGTTCACCATAAGAAGAAATTGGTTCGAAGCTTGGACGGATAAAGTTACCCATCTCTGCACGAAATTCATCTAATTTATCTGAAGCGCTCATCTCTGTAATCGTTTCTTTTCCTACATGCTCCTTGAGCCATTTCATAAAACGAACGTGAGCAACACTATCTTTAATCTGCGCTTTACGGATATTTTCAATCTCAACTTTATTTTTGATTCCCTTGAACACCTCTTCCGGATTCTGTGCCTCTACCTTTTTCGCATCTTTGCAAATATTGCTGTATAACGCATAATTCAAACGGATTGGGTCGATTAAGAATGTCTCTTCTGCCCCATAAGCTTTGATATCTTCATAAATATCATTGTATGGATGAAGCACGATTCCGTCTTTTGCAAAAGAAGCTTTGATTTCCTCATCTAATTTAGACTCATCTATGTACAAATGCATCTGATCCATTGTAATCACTGCATAAGAAAGTACAAGTGGGAAGAATTCAATATCATTTCCACGAATATTGAGTGTCCAGCAAATATCATCCAATGTTGTAAGAACATGAACAGTCGCCCCATTCTCTGTCATTTTTTCACGGATTCTTTTTAACTTACTTGCTGTAGATTCTCCGGTATATTTTTCTTCCAAAGTAAAAACAGGCTCTTTAGAAAGCTCTGGACGATCCTCCCAGATTTCCCCAACAAGGTCATAGGCATATACGATTTTCCCATTCTTTTCTGCTACGATTTCTTCATAGCGTCTTCCATTTCCCATCGCAACAACACGACCGTCAAATCCAAGCGTTCCATTCTCCGGAATTGCTTCTTTTAAATATTCATCAATTGTTGGTACTCCCGGTTTTCCCATCTTCATCATCTCAATGGATGTTCCCTCAATCTGTGCAGCAGCCTGAATAAAATATCTTCCATCTACCCAAAGACGTGCTTCTGTCATCGTGAATACTGCTGTTCCTGCGGAACCGGAAAATCCTGTCATGAATTTTCTTGCTTTAAAATGTTCTCCTACATATTCACTTTGATGAAAATCTGCTGTCGGAACAATGTAAACATCCATCCCTCTTTCTTTCATCTGCTCGCGCAATTTTGCGATTCTTTCTTCCACTCTCATGGTGTTACCTCCTTTTTTCAAAAAAAGGAATATGCGGATTGCATATTCCTTTTAAATTACTTATCTAATTACCCTTCAATTGCAGGCTTTTCTACCTGTGTAATAGCAGCTTTCTGCATTGGAATACGACAGTTCTTGTTGTTACCAAATTCTACAACTACATCATCTTCCTGTACATCGATTACTACACCATAGAAACCACATGTTGTCAGTACTGTGTCACCAACAGCTAATTCAGAAAGCATAAGCTGAATTCTTTTCTGTTCTTTTTTCTGCGGACGCATAAGTAAAAACCAGAATCCACCGATGATTACTACATACATAAGAATAATTCCTACGAATCCCATTCCGCCTGATGCTAAAATACCATTCATTCTAACTTCCTCCTAAAATTTAACGATATTACCATAATACTATTTTCCGGACATCATGTCAAGCTTCTGTTTCTTATATTCTTTATATCTTCCTTGTTCGATAGCTTCTCTGATTTCTTCCATCATCGTATTATAGAAATATAGATTATGAAGGACACAAAGTCTCATTCCAAGCATTTCTTTTGCTTTCAATAAATGACGGATATAGGCTCTACTGTATTTCTGACAAGCAGGACATTGACACCCCTCTTCAATTGGCCGATCATCCAATTCATATTTTGCATTGAAGAGATTGATTTTTCCATGATTTGTATATACATGACCATGCCGACCATTTCTGCTCGGATATACGCAGTCGAAGAAATCTACACCACGATCTACAGCCTCCAGAATATTTGCCGGAGTTCCAACTCCCATCAGATATGTCGGTTTGTTTTCCGGGAGATATGGAACCGTTGCATCCAGGATTCGGTACATCTCTTCATGAGATTCTCCTACTGCCAAACCTCCAAGTGCATATCCGTCTAAATCCAACTCTGAAATGCGCTTTGCGTGATCAATTCGAATATCCTCAAAAATAGCTCCTTGATTGATTCCAAAAAGAAGCTGATTCTTATTGATCGTATCTTCTAAAGAATTTAATCTCGCCATTTCTTTCTTACATCTTGCAAGCCATCTTGTTGTTCTATCCACAGAGTTTTGAATATACTCTCTACTTGCAACACTGGATGGACATTCGTCAAATGCCATAGCGATTGTCGAAGCTAAATTTGATTGAATCTGCATACTCTCCTCTGGCCCCATAAAAATCTTGCGACCATCAATATGAGACTGAAAATATACTCCTTCTTCTTTGATTTTACGAAGACCCGCTAAAGAAAACACTTGAAACCCGCCAGAATCTGTAAGGATTGGCTTATCCCATACCATAAACTTATGAAGACCGCCTAATTTTTTTATGACTTGATCTCCTGGACGTACATGTAAATGGTAAGTATTGGAAAGCTCCACCTGAGTCTTGATCTGTTGCAAATCTTCTGTAGAAACAGCGCCTTTGATTGCTGCTGCTGTTCCTACGTTCATAAATACCGGAGTCTCAATGACTCCATGTACCGTTTCCAGTCTTGCCCGCTTTGCAAGACCGTCTTTTTTCAAAATTTTATACATAATTCATGCATCCTTTTCCATTCTTATTGCATCTTCACGATGCGCGCTTCTCATTAATAGTGACAAACTACTACTGTTCCTGCATCAATATATCCATAAACCTGTTTTGCTTTTTCGTAAGGCATGTTGACACAGCCGTGGGAACCATGCGTTTTGTATCTGGATCCACCAAAAGCGGATTGCCAGTTTGCATCATGCATACCAATTCCTCCATTAAATGGCATCCAAAATGATACCGGTGATTCCCACTCATAACTTCCATCTGGCTGTTTTGGACCACGAAGTGTTGCATTTTTAGTTTTGTAAGTAACTGTATATACCCCTTGTGGTGTGGCATTTCCTTTGTTTGGATTACCGGTAACAATGTCCGACTCCATCATCTTCTGTCCATCTTTAATAAACCAAAGACGCTGACTTGACAAATCAATTTCAACATACGTATTTCCAAAGTCATTTCCTTCATGGCTTTTCGCCCGTCTGCTGTATTCCGGTTCACGCTTTACAGTTTCTCCGGCTTCAATATTTGCAACCAGTTTCTCATATTCTTTATCCTGATTGATTTTCCAACCGTATACTCCGTTTCGAACTTCTACCGTATTACCATTTGCAGTTACAAATGAACGTGGTTTTCCAGACGTATTATATTTCGACGCAAGTCCTTTGATATACTCTTTCACTTTCTCCTTTTGGAATGTAACATTCATGTCTCCATCCACCGTAAGCCAGCCGGAGATTACCGCCTTATCTACCACTTCAGTATGTGGTGTAAAATCATAAGTTACACTGGCTTTGATGTACTGATTCATTTTATCTCGTGCTGCTGCCACTTCCTTGGCATCTGATAAAAACTTAGGCTGAACATAGCATTTTTCTTCTTCCATATTTAAAGTATCTACAAAACCGTTCAAATGATCTTCTATCGCTTTCGTCATAGTCGTGATATCAACTTTATTCCCGTACACTTCTTTTTTTATTGTAAATTGATTTCCATCAAATACCGGCATTGCTGATACGGAATTCGTTGGTTTTGGATTGGATACACTTTTTAATGAAGCAATCTTTGTATCCAACGCTTTTTTGTCATACTCTACACCAACTTCTACATGAAGATCTTCTTTTTCCCAAAGTGACTTTGGCCATAAAAATGGATTTTGTGACTCCAATACTTTAGCCAAACCTTCTCCTTTTTTATATTTCATGGAGATTTCTTTTCCCGTAATTGTCTCTGTTGTATTGTCATTCCCTATAAGTGACAGTACATATCCATCAACTTGTCCAGCCATGTACTCTTCTACATCTTCAATTGTTTTTGTGCTGAAATCATTTCCATTGATTGTTGTGTTAAAATAAAAATGGCTATGAAAGAATAAAGCAATTCCGAGATATATTGCGAGGATTGCACCTAAAACAGATGCGCATACAATGCCGACTCTTTTTTTCACTTTTGCCTTTTTTGCTTTTCTCTCCATGTCAGCTTCTTTATTATAATTCGGATTTACTTCATCATCATCGTATAGAAAAACCAGTTCTTTTTCTTCTTCTATTACAGTATTTTGTTTCGGTCTTACTTTTTTTCTCTTTTTGTTAGAATCGCTCATTTAGTGTTTCTCCCCTTTTAATCCATAAAAAATCACTATCTTTAGTATTATAATACTTCATTTTCCACTTGTATATAGCAAATTTCAAAAATTAATAATTGCGATACATTTGCGCTTATTCTATAATACTTATGTAACAAACAAAAGAAAGGACGTGCATTATGGCCGGATCAACATACGGAACTATTTTTAAAATCACAACATGGGGAGAGTCGCATGGCAGAGGAATTGGAGTGGTCATTGATGGTTGCCCCGCAGGTCTGCCTTTATCAGAAGAAGATATACAACTTTATCTAAACCGCCGCAAGCCGGGACAGAGTAAATATACAACAAAAAGAGCAGAAAATGACAGAATTGAGATTCTCTCCGGTACTTTTCATGGCGTGACTACCGGAACACCTATTTCTCTTCTTGTTTTTAATGAAGATCAACATTCCAAAGATTATGGAAATCTGGCCTCCTGCTATCGTCCGGGACACGCAGACTATACTTTCCAAAATAAATACGGTGTTCGTGACTATCGCGGAGGCGGTCGTTCTTCCGGTCGCGAAACGATTGGGCGCGTTGCAGCCGGAGCAATTGCCTCCAAACTGTTAAAAGAAATGGGGATTGAAATTCTAACCTATACCAAATCCATTGGTCCGATTTCAATTCCTTCAAACCAATACTGTTATTCTGATATTTCTTGCAATCCTTTATACATGCCAAATAATTCCTATGCCAAGCAAGCTGAAGAATATTTGAATTCTTGTATACATGATTTGGATTCCGCAGGAGGAATCGTAGAGTGTGTCGTCAAAAATATGCCGATCGGAATTGGCGAACCGGTTTTCGAAAAACTGGATGCGAATTTAGCAAAAGCTATTCTGTCTATCGGAGCAGTCAAAGGTTTCGAAATTGGCGACGGATTTTCAGCCGCCTCTTCCAAAGGCAGCACAAATAACGATTGTTTCTGTAACGACAATGGAACGCTCATAAAGAAAAGTAACCATTCCGGAGGAGTGCTTGGAGGAATGAGTGATGGTTGCGACCTCATCTTTCGTGCCGCATTCAAACCTACCCCATCCATTGCCCAGCCACAACAGACTGTGACGGAAGATGGTAACAATACCGAATTGATCATTCATGGTCGCCATGATCCAATCATTGTTCCTCGTGCAGTTGTTGTCGTTGAGACTATGACTGCTCTTACACTCGCAGATATGCTGCTATTGAACATGAGTGCACGTATGGACAAGATTACAGAATTTTACAAACACGACAAATAGGAAATTACACATATGAATCGTATTTTTACTTATACTATCCCTGTAGAATTTGAAGGGAAAAACATTCTGTCATTTTTAAAGCATCATCAGTATTCTTCTCCGATAATCACACATTTAAAACGGACAGAACGTGGAATTTTACTCAATAACGAATGGGGCAGAGTACGGGATATCCTTCACGAAAACGATATTCTCACGATTACTCTTATTGAGACAACAACTTCTGATAATATCGTTCCCTCCCCGCTCGCTCTTTCTATCCTTTACGAAGATGACGATCTCATGGTGATCAACAAAGCAGCTGATACACCCATCCACCCTTCTCAAGGTAATTATGACAACACCTTGGCAAATGCAGTTGCCTATCTATATCAGGAACGAAAAGAACCTTTTGTTTATCGTTGTATGAATCGTTTGGACAAGGATACGACCGGGCTTTTGATACTTGCAAAGAATATGTACAGCGCCTCGCTTTTATCAACTATGATTAAAAACCGAGAAGTTCACCGAGAATATCTTGCCATTGCTACAGGCTTTGTACCGGATCAAGGAATCATTGACAAACCAATCGGAAGAGTTGACGGTTCTACAATTGAACGAGAAGTGAATCTCATAACAGGCGACCCTGCAAGGACTCATTTCAAAAGACTTGCATACAAAAATGGATACTCCCTCGTCTCCCTAAAACTAGAGACAGGGCGTACCCATCAAATTCGTGTGCATATGAAATCTATCGGTCATCCTCTACCGGGAGACTTTTTATATAATCCGGATTATTCGATCATCCAAAGACAAGCATTACATTCTTATCAATTGTCTTTTGCCCACCCGATCACAAAGGAACCACTTATTTTTACAGTTCCTCTTCCGGAAGATATGCGTCTTCTCTTTCCACCAGATCACTAAACGGCTGTTTCTTAGATATGGAAACAGCCACCACCAACAAACTCACGCAGTAAAGAATTCTGCGGAATATATTCTGCATTGATTCCTACAAAATAATCTAAGAATTTTAATAATCTCTTTGCTTCCACATATTCTTTGCAATCTTTATCGATGCCAAACAAAATCGGCTCTGCATATTGTTTTAATACTGCCAATTCATAATTGAGCGCAGAATTAAACATTGCATCTGCTTGCTCTTGATATGGGAATATATTCGCTTCTTCTCCTCTTCTAACCGACGGCCACATAGCAATCGTTTGCTGTGCTGATGTTCCTCGCGTTCTTGCATCTCTGACAATGCGCCTTAACAGTCTGCCGTCTGTAGACGGGATTCTGTTATGCTCGTCAATATTAAGCTGTGTCAATGCACTAATATAAATCTTAAATTTATTATCTGCATTCAATTTATATGTTAACGCATCATTCAGACAATGAATTCCCTCTATTACAAGAATATCATTTACACCTAATTGCTGTGGTTTCGTATTATACTCACGTTTTCCCGTCTTAAAATTAAATGTAGGAAGTAAAACTTCTTTTCCTTCGAGAAGATCCATCATATTCTGATTGAAAAGCTCTATATCAATCGCTTCCAAACATTCAAAATTATATTCTCCATTTTCATCCTTCGGTGTATGTTCTCTATCCACAAAATAATTATCTACCGCAATCGGATGCGGATTCATTCCTTGTGCTCTCAGCTGAATGGATAATCGATGCGAAAAGGTTGTTTTCCCCGAAGAAGAAGGTCCTGCAATCAAGACAAATTTGACAGATGGTTTCTTCGCGATCTGCTCTGCAAGATCTGCTATCTTCTTTTCCTGCAACGCTTCTTGCACAAGGATTACTTCACTTACATCTCTCTTTGTCACTTGATCGTTCAGATCTCCAACTGTCTCAATATCCATCATATCGCCCCATTCGGTCGATTCTTTCAAAATACCAAACAATTTATGCTGCGGACGAAATTCCGGAACTTCCTTTGGTGCTTTCTTCTCAGGCATTTGAAGTACAAACCCTTCATCATATGCGAACAATTCAAAATATTTCAAATAGGAAGTATTTGGAACCATGTATCCATAATAATAATCTTCAAATCCATTGATGCTATACAGATTCACCGTAGAAACACGACGATACTTGAATAATCGTTCCTTATCGTACATTCCGTATTTTCGGAACAGGGCAATAGCGTCATCTACACGAACTGAACGTTTTTTGATAGGAATGCTTTCTTCTACCATCTGATGCATTTTTCTTCGTACGTCTGCAAGAAATTCTTCTGTAATTTCAAATTCACCTTTTACTGTACAGTAATATCCTTTACTTACAGAAAATTGGATTCTTACTTTTTCTACCTTCTCTCTCCCTGCCACATCATAAATCGCCTTCACAAGAAGAAGACACATACTTCTTCTATATGTAGCAATTCCAACAGCAGATGCCGTCGTAACAAATTCAATCCGACATCCTGGTTTTATCTTTTTCGGAAGTTCCTGTAGCTTACCATCTGAGAATACAAGCACAATATCATCAGCATACTGTTTTTGATACTCTGCCGCAATCTGCTCATACGTCGTCCCCTTCTCGTATACTTTTTCCTCATTCCCGATATATACTGTACACATCTCTCTAGCCATATACTTCCCTCTTTTCTATCCGCTGATCATATCACTTGAAATGGCGCTTTCAAATCCATCGCTTTTATCTCTATCCCGGAAAGTCTTCTTCCTAAATATTTTCGCATATCTTCTATATAGATATGTTCCAATCCATAATGTCCTGCATCTATGATCATCAAATTTCTTGCAACTGCATCTATGCCTTCATGATGATCAATGTCCCCTGTAATCAACACATCTGCTTTTTTCTTCAAAGACTCCTTGATTACACTTTTACCGGAACCCGGACAAATTGCAGCTTTTTTTACTTTCTGAGATAAATCGCCAAATACTTTTACTGTTTCCAAATGAAAACGTTCTTTGATAAGTTTGCAACATTCTTCTAATGTCATCTCCTCTGCAAACAGTCCGATTTTACCGATTCCCTCTGCTTTTTCTTCTTGAAATACCGTTTCCAACACTTCCGCTTCTTGAAGTCCAATAATATCTGAAGCAAGTTCCGCCATTCGCAGAATATCATAATTTGTATGCATCGCATAATATGCTATATCATGCTGTATCAATCGAATGACTCGTCTTCCAATAAAAGACTGATTCGTTACTGAACGCAACGGCGAAAAAATAAGGGGATGATGAGTGACGATCATATCTGCCCCCCATTTTATCGCTTCCTCAATAACCTCATCTGTCAAATCCAGTCCGATAAAAATCTTAGATACTTCCTTTTCTGTAGATCCAACCAAAAGTCCGACATTATCCCAATCCATGGCTCGATTCTTAGGATAAGTCTCTTCTATTTTTTCTATAATTTCTTTACAAAACATAGATATGTAACGCCTCCTGAATCAACGAAATATCACTTTCCAACTCCATCACACGCTTTTGCGCGCTCTGTCCTGAAGTCTTTTTTAGTTTTTGGTATATTCCATTTTTAAGTTCCAATTCTTTTTCCAAAAATGTTTTTAGTATCGGGTTTTTACTTTGCAATAGAAGCTTACCATAACAAAGTTCTTCTTCGCAATAAACTTCCCGGCCGCCTTTCACAACCTTCATCATTGGATAAAACTTCCCTTCATCCAATACCATATCTTCTTTTACAATCTGATATCCCGACTCGTTCAAATACTCTCTGACTCTTCTTATCTCTGACTGTGGCTGTAATATCCATTCTTTGATTCCAAGATTTCGTTCTCTCACATCTTCTAAAATCTTAATTACAAGGCCTCCGCCCATACCGGCAATCACAACGCTTTCTGCCTCTTTTGATTCCAATTGTTTCATTCCATCAGATTGTCGTGTCTTAATACAGGAAGAGAGTCCATGCAACGCAATATTTTCCTTTGCCTTTTCAAGCGGACCTTGATTGATATCCATTGCTATTGCAGATGGATTTTTTTTCTGTTCTACAAGCCAAATCGGAATATATGCATGGTCTGTTCCTATATCTGCAACTTTTAAATCCGGCGTAACAAGCTCTGCCACAGCCTGTAATCTCTTCGAAAGTTCCATATCTCTTCTCCTAGTCAAGATAATCTCTTAACTTACGGCTTCTGCTTGGATGGCGTAATTTTCTAAGCGCTTTTGCTTCGATCTGACGGATACGTTCACGTGTAACATCAAATTCCTTTCCTACTTCTTCCAATGTTCTCGCACGGCCGTCATTCATACCAAAACGAAGACGAAGCACTTTTTGTTCTCTATCTGTTAATGTATTCAATACTTCATCTAATTGTTCCTTTAATAAAGTCGCTGCTGCCGCCTCTGCAGGTACCGGAACATTATCGTCCTGAATAAAATCACCAAGATGGCTGTCTTCTTCTTCACCGATCGGTGTTTCTAAAGAAACCGGTTCCTGAGAAATCTTTAAGATTTCACGTACTCGATCTACCGGCATGTCCAATTCTTCTGCGATTTCTTCCGGTGACGGTTCTCTTCCAAGCTCTTGCAATAACTGTCTGGATACACGGATTAGTTTATTGATAGTTTCTACCATGTGTACCGGAATACGAATTGTTCTCGCCTGATCTGCTATAGCTCTTGTAATCGCCTGACGAATCCACCATGTTGCATACGTACTAAACTTAAATCCTTTTTCGTAATCGAATTTTTCAACTGCCTTGATCAAACCAAGATTTCCTTCTTGAATCAAATCAAGGAACAGCATTCCACGACCTACATAACGTTTTGCAATGCTTACAACTAATCTAAGGTTCGCTTCTGCCAAACGTTTCTTAGCATCTTCATCTCCCTCTGCCATTCTCTTTGCAAGTTCAATTTCTTCTTCTGCACTCAAAAGCGGTACCTTACCAATTTCTTTCAAATACATACGAACCGGATCTTCAATACTGATTCCTTCCGGAACAGAAAGATCAATCTTTTCAACATCAATTTCGTCCTCATCTGCAATGACGATCTCCAAATCGTCATCTACATCATCTACATCTCCGCTGATTCTCAATACGTCGATGTTTTGAGATTCCAAAAATTCAAACACTTTTTCCATCTGCTCCGGATCCAGCTCAATCTCGGCCAATGCATCATTAATTTCTTGAATCTCCAGTACATTCTTTTTCTTTTTTGCTAACGCAACAAGTTCCTTTAGTTTATCTTCGAATTTTACAATATTTTCTTCCATTTCGTATCCATCCTCTCGTTTGCTTTTATTTTATCCTTATTCAATAGAAATATGCAGTTTTTGAAGGCTCTGTAGCTCTCGTTTGGCTTCCATCAGTTTCTGCAATCCTTGAATATCTGTAGGCTCTAACATCTGAGTCGCGTGCTCAATACTATGATTCTTCACTCGAATAATCGTTTCTTTTAACGCTTTCTCCTGCTCACTCTTTGTCGTCAATTCTTTAATCTTCGTGTGAAACAAGGAAGCAACCTCTCGATGCTCTTCTTCATCTGTAAAATGATTCATGATCTGCGCGGGATTTAAAGCTCCATTTTCATATTGCTGATAAAGAAGTTCCGCTACAGTTGTGTATAACTTCTCCGTAAAATCTTTCGGAGTAATGTATTTTTTTATCTGACGAAAGATTTTTTCATCTTCCAAAAGCCAGGTAATCAATACCTTTTGTGAAATAAGGTTTCCATCTTCTTTATTCTTTTCCCGATTCAATGCCTGTTTTGGCCGGGATGCAGGTGTTGCAAGACCTGTTTTTACAGCCATTTTTGCCACAAGCTTTCGAAGTGTTTCATATCCAAGATGATATGTTTTGGCTACTGCTTCTATATAATTATTTCGTTCAATCTCTTCTTCAAAATTGCAAAGCCGTTTGGCAACTTCATTATAAAACTCGGTTTTTCCTTCCGGCGAATTCATATCATAGTCTTTTTCCAGGATTTCCAGACTAAACATAAATCCATTTCTCGCTTGGCGAATTCTCTCTTCAAAGGCCTCTGCCCCCAAATTCTTTATAAATTCATCGGGATCTTTATACGGATCCATTCGAAGAACTTTTGCCGTAATTCCCGCCTCTTTCAAAATCGGAATTCCACGAAGCGCCGCTTTTGTTCCAGCTTCATCGCTATCATATGTTAAATATACTTCGTTCACATATCGTTTGATCAAGGAAGCATGACCTGAAGTTAAAGCTGTTCCAAGCGATGCCACCGCATTGGTAAAACCAGCTTGATGAAGCGCAATGACGTCCATATAGCCTTCACATATTAAAAAATATGGTTTTCTCGATGTCCTGGCTCGGTTCAATCCATATAAGTTTCTACTTTTGTCAAAAGCAATCGTTTCCGGTGAGTTCAAATACTTTGGCTTTGCATCTCCCATCACACGACCGCCAAATCCGATTACACGATTGTTGGCATCCATAATCGGAAACATCACTCGATTCCAAAATTTATCATATACGCCTTGTTTTTCATCAATGCTGATCAAGCCGGCTTTTGCTATCACCTCATCACGGTATCCTTTTGTCTTCAAATATCTGTACAGATCATCACGATACTTCGTAGAATATCCAAGACCAAACGCTGTGATTGTCTCTTCGCTTAGTTTTCTTCCTGTCAGATAATCATGTGCCAGTTTCCCTTGTTCAGTTTTAAGCTGTGCATAATAATATTTTGCCGCCAATTTATTTACTTCTAAAATTGCCGTTTTCAAATCCGCCTTTTCTTTTGCTTCCTTTGAATACTCCTCTTCCGGTAATTCAATTCCGGCTCTTTCCGCCAACATTTTTAACGCTTCCACAAATGTATAGTTTTCATATTCCATAATGAATGTAAATACATTTCCTCCCGCTCCGCAGCCAAAACAATAGTACATCTGTTTTTGCCTGCTTACGGAAAAAGAAGGCGATTTTTCATTATGAAAAGGACATAATCCAAAATAGGAGCTTCCTTTTTTTGTAAGCTTTACATATCCGGAAATCACATCAACAATGTCATTTCTAGATCGTACTTCCTCTATCAGTTCATCCGGATAATACATGGATGTTTCCTCCTTCTATTCTTCCCAGCCTTCCGGAATAAAATATTCTCGGAATTTCTTTACAGCATATGCATCTGTCATCCCTGCAATAAAATCGCAGACACTCTGCTCTTTTGTACTGACCCCACGATCAATCATTTCTAAATACTTTTCCGGAAGTTGCTCGATATGATCCATATAATATCCATACAGATTTTGAATCATTTCTACCGCTTTATGTTCTTCTCTCTTCGCCCGAGGATTCAGATACACATTTTCGAACATAAACTTACGAAGTCCTTTTGTTGCTTCTTCCACTTCTCCAGACATGGATATCTTAGGTTTTCCTTCGCTGTTCCGAATTACATTGTGTATCATGGTATTTAGACGCATACGCGTTGTTTCTCCAAGCACTTGACGATATTTCAACGGGATATCTTCCGGTGTTAAGATTCCTCCTCGAATTGCATCATCAATATCATGATTGATATATGCAATCTTATCAGAAAGACGCACGATCTCACCTTCTAAAGTTGCCGGACGTCCACTCGTCTTATGATTTAAGATGCCATCACGCACTTCCCATGTCAGATTTAAGCCTTTGCCATGTTTCTCTAAAAGCTCCACCACACGTACGCTTTGTTCATTGTGTTTGAATCCACCTGGACAGACTTGGTTTAACGCCCGTTCTCCAGCATGACCAAATGGAGTATGACCAAGATCATGTCCCAGAGCGATTGCTTCTACAAGGTCTTCATTCAATCGAAGGGCCTTCGCGATGGTTCGCGCATTCTGAGACACCTCCAATGTATGGGTAAGCCGCGTACGATAATGGTCCCCTTTCGGTAAAAGAAAGACTTGCGTTTTCTGTTTCAAACGACGAAAAGACTTGCTATGCAATATTCTGTCCCTGTCTCTTTGAAAAACCGGACGAAGATCACACTGTTCCTCTTCTCTTTCACGTCCTTTTGATTTACTGCTTAACATTGCATATGGACTTAAATATTCCAATTCTCTTTCTTCCAATTGTTCTCGAATCGTCATAGGCCACCTCACATATTCCACGCCAACAATTGCTCCTACTAATAATATTCTGCAAACCTTTCCGATTTCCTTTTTTATTTTCCAATTTCTTCTCACATTTTCTGCATTTTCTCATAAAATAAAGCATAACATTCTATATTTGGGAGGTATCTATGACTGAACGGGAAGCTTATACGCAATCTTCCATAGAACTTCATCTCTTTTTTCTACGTATTATGAAAGAACATGCTCTTTTTCTTTCCTACGGTTTCACAGAGACAAACAAGGATTTTTCTCACAGTTCTCTTCGTTTCAAACAGCAATTTGAGCAACTACTGTCTCGTGTAATCCGGCTGGGAAGCCGTACCATCCGTCCCGAACTATTGAATTCTTGTGAACTCGTAACGGGATGTACATTGACGGCAGAACAACAAACAGAAAAATTAACCGGAATTCCGATCAACAAAAATATCACTCACATGGAAGAAACTCTTGTTTCCACCTCTTCCCCTAAGATTACGCTAGAATTATCCCACCATATACAGCAGACAAATCAACAAGTACTGCTTCTTCTAAATGGCTTTATTCGTTTTCAGGAATCTGTTCTCAACTACGTGAAATCCTGCACGATGTTTACTGTTTTATATCCTTCTCTTCTTCAACATATGTTGCATGAATCTCTCGCATACCGCGATGCCTTACTTGCATTTGATACACAAAAATGTACGGATATGGAACAAAATGCTCATACTATAGATCAAGAATTTTGGAATCATGTTATGATGGATCATGCCCTTACTCTGCGTGGACTTTTGGATCCTTCTGAAAACAAAGAAATCGTACAATCCAATTGTTTTGCTGAAATCTATGCCGATCTACTGGATCTGAAAGAGAAAAGCGAATACACTTCTCTTACTGCGACTGAAAACTTTCGTGACTTTAAACAAGATGTGACCGTTGGTTCAACTGAATGCGAATTAAAATCTATCATGCTACCTCTGTTTGCCGATCACCTTCTCAGAGAAGCACATCATTATCTTCGTCTTCTTCGAGAACATAAACAATTAGAAAATGAGTAGAAGAAAAGGATTGAGAAATTCTCAATCCTTCTTTAGCTGCGCGAGACGGGACTTGAACCCGTACGATCGCATTGATCACTAGATCCTTAGTCTAGCTCGTCTGCCAATTCCGACACTCGCGCATATTATTTTCATTTGGTCTTTCTTGACCCGAAATTTATAATACCATATCTCGCATATTACGTCAACAACTTTTTTACTTTATTTTCATTTTAGTGAAGTGAAAAGTTTATTTCCACTTTGAATAGAACGAAGTAGATTTTAGTCTTTCACTCATTTCCACTTCCACAGATGTAGCATTTAGTCTTACACTATCCTTTGTGACAGTCGCAGAAAGGCTGGTGTCATATGAAAACTACAAATGCTTTTTCACATTTAACTTTAGAAGAGCGGAGAATCATTCTTACTGGTATTACTAACAATTCCACCAAGACTGCCATCGCCCAGACTATCGGCAAAGACAAATCCACGGTTGGTAAAGAAATCAAACTACATCGTGTGCTTACACATAAATGTAAAATGCCTTTGGAATGTAATAACTACCGTAAATGTGCCTTTGGTCGTAACTGCACACTCGATTGCCCGGAATACATCCCTTTCCGTTGCTCCAGGCGCGATCGCTCTCCGGGTGCTTGTAATGGTTGCTCCCTTTGGTCTCGCTGCAGATTTGATAAATTCCAATACTGCCCTGAAGATGCACAAATGGATTACCGTACAACCCTCATCGATTCCCGTCAGGGGGTAAATCTTACTGTTCAGGAAGCAAAATCTATGGCTGCTGTTATCGCTCCTCTTCTTAAGCAGGGACATTCTCCCTATCAGATACTTGCCAACCATCCTGAGTTAAATATTTCCGAGAAAACGCTCTATAATTACATTGAATCCGGTGTATTCCGCGAACTTGCCGGGATTACTTCGTTGGATCTCAGACGACAACTCAGCAGAAAGCTTCCAAAAAAGAAAGCTCAGGTTTACAAAAAAAGAAAAGATAACAAGTATCTAAAAGGCAGAACGTATCGGGATTACAAAACATACCTTTCTGACAATCCCGATGTTTTCGTTGTACAGATGGATACCGTTTACAACAATGAATCGAATGGTCCTTTTTTACAAACCTTTAAGTTTGTAAAAGCCGGTCTCCTTTTTGCCATTTACCAGGAAGAGAAAACAGCCATTGCCATGAAAAACGGAGTTGACTTGTTAGAATCCATTCTTGGGAAGATGCTATTCCGCAAATATGTCCATATCCTACTGACCGACCGGGGGAGTGAATTCTCAGCCGCTGAAGCGATGGAACATAGTCCAGACGGCACAAGAAGAACTCGAGTATACTATTGTGATCCCATGCAATCCGGACAAAAGGGAACTTTGGAAAACAAACATGTTGAACTTCGTTATATCCTTCCAAAAGGAGCTGACCTAAGAGCTTTAGGATTAAACGGACAGGAGCTTCCTGTATACTTTAAAGAGTAAAGGAAATTGACCAAAAAGAATACCTC
>URRQ01000009.1 GCA_900550235.1 uncultured Lachnospiraceae bacterium | reverse complement strand
ATTGCCACTTTCATTCTTCTCTTTTTCAAAGTGGAAATAAACTTTTCACTTCACTTCTACCTTTATTTTAAATACTTTCTTTCCACCGGATTTCAAGACATAATCATCGTGCGCCCACGCTCCCCAGCTATTATCTCCTCCAACTCCTGTCTGATACTGTAATAAACGGAGAACCGTTGCATAAGGTCTTGGCAATTCATACAAATGCCTTGCCTGTTCCATCTCATGACATGTATATGGAAGCACAGAGAATTCAAATGGATGATCACTCGTAATCTTCACACCTACCCCATCTTCATCTGTCAACGTCATCCACCTTGTCTCCACATGATTTCCACATTCCTGCGGAATCACATAACCTGGAATGCTATCTTCCGGCGTTGTCTCATAAACCCCGTATTTTCCACCATCACACCGATCCACATATGTTTCTTCCGGTCCTTTTCCATACCATTTTACATTAGAAAATGTCTTTGGAAACTTCCAGGATACTCCAAAACATGGAAGTTCCGGTAACCCTTCTGTTCCTTCCAATTCTTCTTGAATCTCAATCGTACCATCGCTATGAACCACATGTTTCATCTTACATACCGCGTTCTGTCCAAGATGGTATTCAGCAGAAATAACCGCTGTATTGTCTTTGGAAACACATTTCACTTCTTTAATATCCGGATAGAGAGATGCTGTTTTCCAAAATGCACAACGCTCTTTCATATGATTTCCCTCGTCATTGTCAGTCGGCGCTCTCCAAAATTCCGGTTTCACCGTGTTTACCGGATCATAGACCAGTTCTTTTCCACCAATATTCAGAGATGTAAGTTTTCCACTTCTTTTCTGATATTGGATTAAGAAATTTTCTCCTTTTACAGAAAATGTTGTATCCCCATCGATAATCTGAATCTCTTCTTCCTTTCCACAGTATGCTGTCTCTTTCTCTGAGTTTTCCACAAGTTTTTGTCCCCAACAAAGTTCATGCCCTGCTTTTCCCCAACATGTATCCTCTTTTAAAATCAAAGAAGCTGTAATTACATACTCACCAAATTCTTTTGGCACAGACAAGTCACATAAAAATTTCTTTTTCTCGCCCGGTTCTATAGAAAATGGAAGATTTCCCAATTTCAGTATTTTTCCTTCTTTTTCTATTTTATAGCAAAGTGTATAAAGAGAACCATCTTCAAATAATTGTCTGCTTTCCACAGTTATACCGTCTTCCATTGGGTACAAACGATATGGCTGATAAAGATATTTTACTTCCTGCACTTTTGGAGAATATGTTCGATCCGCATAGATTAAACCATCTGTACAGAAATTATAGTCTGTCGGACGATCGTCAAAATCCCCTCCATATGCAAGATATTCTTCTCCAAAGCAATTCTTTTTATATAATGCCTGATCGATATAATCCCATATGAATCCACCACAATATTGTGGATACTTATCGAATAAATCTGTATACTCTTTCAAATTTCCACATGAATTTCCCATAGCATGAGAATATTCACAAAGAATATATGGTTTTTCCGGATAATCTTTTAAATACTCTTCTGCCATACTTGGAGTAGCATACATTCTGCTTTCAAAATCCGTTGTTCCACCCCATTTTCGGTCATGGCAGACATTTTCATAATGTACCGGTCTGGATGCATCACGTTTTCGGAAATATTCACTCATGTCGTATAATGTCTGTCCACTCCAAGATTCATTTCCTACACTCCAAGAGAAAATGCAAGGATGATTTTTATCTCGTTCTAACATAGCCTCTGCACGTTTCATACATGCTTCCTTCCATTCAGGAAAATCTCCCGGAAGAGTATGATCAAAATTTTTCATATGCCATGTTCCATGAGTCTCCAAATTAGTCTCATCCATCACATAGATTCCATACTTATCACATAGTTCATACCATAATCTTTGATTTGGATAATGACATGTTCTCACCGCATTAAAATTATTCTGTTTTAAGAATTGGATATCCCAAAGCATTTCTTCTTCCCCGATAGCCCTTCCTTTTCTTCCAGAAAATTCATGACGATTTACTCCGTTCAATAATAATCGTTTTTCATTCATATAGAGAATAGATCCCTTGATTTCTATCTTTCGGAATCCAACATATTGGGCAGATGATTCTATGCATTTTCCATCACGATCCACTACCGTCAATACAAGTTGATAGAGATTTGGACACTCCGCACTCCATAAAGAAACATTTTTTACAAAAGCAGAAAATTTTATTGCAGATGAATCAATAGTTTCTTCTCCATCTAATATAACTTCTCCTTTTATATTTTTTAATTTCCATAATAACTTATAATTTTCTTTATCAAAATCACCTTCTGATTTATCGACAGTAATCTTTACATTTGCAACTCCATTTTTATACTCATCTGTCAAATCCACTTCCACATCAATGTCACGCATATGTAAATCCGGAACCGCTGTTACAGCTACTTCACGAATGATACCGCCCATTCTCCAAAAATCCTGATCTTCCAACCAGCTTCCGGTAGAGAAACGATATACCTCTACTGCAAGTTTGTTGCTTCCGTCATGCATATAATCTGTTACATCAAAGATTGCGGGTGTATAGCTATCTTCACTATATCCCACATAATGTCCATTGATCCAACAATGAAAGGCTGTTTCCACTCCTTCAAAATGTAGCTGGATTCTTTTCCCTTTAAAACATTCCGGCAGCGAAAAATATTTGACATAGCACCCTGTCGGATTTTCCTCTATCGGAACTTCATGTGGATTCACCTGCTCTCTTCCGTCCCATGGATAACTTGTATCTGTATATTGCGGATGTCCATATCCGTTTAATTCCATTTGTGCAGGAACCGGAATCTCCTGCCATCCCTGACAGGAAAATTCCGGTTTCTCAAAAACTTCCGGCGCAGATGCCGGATTCGGTGCCCAAAGGAATTTCCAGATTCCGTTCAAACTATATCGAAGCTTCATCGCCTCTTGTCTAATTGCTTCCTCTTCTGTTTCATACCATCGATGATCAGACACTGACTCCATACGGTTTTCTTCGAAACACTGTGGATTTTGAAGCATTTCCAACCTTTGTTCAAACATCCTCTTTATCCTCCTTCATATTCATTTTTTATATTATTTCACAGATCCCATCATACTGTCTACAAAACTTTTCTGCATTAAGAAGAAAATTAATGCTGAAGGAATTGTTGTAATAATGATTCCTACCATAATCATTCCAAAATCCGGTGTATATGCTGTTCCTAAAGAGCTGATCATAAGCGGTAAAGTACGCTGCTCTTTTGTCTGTAAAGAAATCAAAGGCCACAAATAATTATTCCAGCTTGACATAAATGTAATGATTGCTGCTGCTGCATATGTAGATTTCATCATAGGCATATAAATTTTAAAGAAAATTCCTAATTCTCCCAACCCATCAATCCTTGCTGACTGTATTGTTTCAAATGGAAAATTTTTCGTGTTCTGTCTAAAAAAGAAAATCAAAAATGCCGTTGATAAAGCCGGAAGAATTACACCTATCTTTGTATTTAATAATCCCATTTTACTGAACATTTTAAACATAGGAATTACAATAGAAGAAGATGGAATCATCATAGACAAAAGAATGATAGAAAAGCAAAATTCTTTCGCCTTACTTCTAAATACAACAAATCCATAACCTGCCATAGAACAGATCAGCATACTTAACACAGTCATTATAATACTCAAAAACGCAGAGTTTTTAATACATGTCAAAAGATCTCCTGCATTCAGCAAATTATTTAAATTTATAAAAAACTGATTCCCAAAACTCATCTTTCCCATGGTAATATCCATACTTTTATTTGTTGCTCCGATTATCATCCAAATAAACGGAAAAATAGAAATCAAGGAAATCACCCCAAGAAAAGCATATTGGAAGCCATACGATATTCTCTTTTTTGTTTTCCCAGAATATTTCTCATTCACTTTAGTCATTGTTATCACCACTCACTTTCGTCTGGATTAAAGACAACAGCGCTACCATGAAGAATATTGCATAGGATACCGTTGCTGCATATCCAAAATCCGGTGCATATTTAAATGAAAGATTATAAATATACTGTGAAATCGTCATGGTACTGTTTGCCGGACCACCGTTTGTAATATTAACCACTTCGTCAAATAACTGCAACGTTCCACTTGTAGACATAATTGCCGTTAAAAGAATAACCGGTTTTAAAAGAGGTACTGTAATATAATGGAATTTATGCCAACTGTTTGCTCCGTCAATTTCTGCCGCTTCGTAAATTGCTCCATCTATATTTTGTAAACTGGACAAATAAAAAATCATATTATATCCTGTCCATCTCCATGTGATTGCTGCAATGATTACAATCTTCGCCCAAAATGTATCCAATAACCACGGAATCGGTGAATCAATAATATGAAGTCCCATAAGCGCTTTATTGATAATTCCGTCTACTGCGAACATACTCTTAAACAATAAGGAGTATGCTACAAGGCTTGTAACACAAGGTACAAATATTGCTGTTCTAAAGAAACCTCGGAATTTCAGTTTCGGATTGTTTAACATAGATGAAATCATCAATGCCAAAATAAGCATGATCGGTACTTGAATTACAAAATAAAGAATGGTATTTTTCGTGCTGCTTATAAAAACCGGATCATGGAACAGACGAATATAGTTTTCAATACCGGCAAACTGTGTTACCGTTCCTTTTCCTTTTTGTAATGACATCAAAAATGCATTAATCATAGGCCACAAAGTAAGCCACAAAAATAATACAATGGAGGGGATAACAAATTCCCATCCATTGATATGAATCCGGATTTTTCCGGTGTTCTTTTTATTCATATATATCGCTCCATCTCTTATCTCTTAAAGAGAATTCTCTTATTACTGAATTTGTGATTTCAGAAGTTCTTCTGCTGTCTTCAGCATATCCGGAATTTTTACGCTTCCATCCAAAACTGTCGGCATATTAGAAATTAAAACAGAATCTGCTTCATCTGAATATACACCTACATTGATTGGAGGTACACTCTTTGCCCACTCTGCAAAATTAGCCCAAATTGCTTCACCGCCAAAATACTCTACCGGCTTATTATAGGCATCACTTGACTGTGCAGGTATATAAGCTCCGATTGCTCCGATATCTGTTAAAATTGTTTCATAAAATTCTACATCATTTGCATAAATCTCATTCAAGAAGTCCGCTGCAATCTCTGCATTTTCAGAATCTTTTAATACAAGCCAGTTAGAACCTCCACGATTACCATAATTAGAACCGCCTTCTACATTTAGTCTAGGCATTCTTGTAACTCTCCAAAGGCCTGATTGATCTTCCTGAGCTGTAATTGTAGGTACAATCCAACAACCACTTGTAATCGTTGCAACATCGCCATTGTTTAATGCTGCTGCCATCTCACCCCAACTTGTTGTCAATTTGATAACTCCACTATCCATAAGAGCCTTATATATTCTTGTTCCTTCTTCAATCACCGGATTTCCTGCAATATTAATTTCTCCTTCCGGTGTAAAGTACCATGTACCTGATGACTGCATAAAATCTCGCATGATTGTCATACTGTTTGGATCTAACGTCATAAGATTTTTTCCTGTTTTTTCTTTTAATGTTTTTCCAATTTCAATCAACTGATCCCATGTAATATCTGTAAGATCTTCTTCAGAAAAACCTGCCTGTTCCATATAATCTTTACGGTAGAAAAGACCTTCTGTTCCGATATCAAATGGAACACCATAAATTCCTTCCTCCAAAGATAATACTTTCACTTTATAATCTGCAAAATTAGAAAAATCTACTTTATCTTTCATATCCAAAAATGCTCCCGGATATGACTGAAGATATTTTTGCACATTAGCATCTTCACTTAAAATAATCTCTGGCAACCCATCTGTAATCCCCGAGCTCAAATTTGTATTAATTTTCTGTGTAATGTCATCATATGCATATTCCATCACTTCAATATCTACATCCTGATGTTTTTCTTCATAACGCTTTGCCGCTTCTTCCATAACAGGTATATTGTACTCAACATCCCAAGCCCAAACCGTTACTTTTTTCTTTCCGTTATCCTCTGCTTTCTTTTCGTTTTTCTCAGAATCAGAACTTCCACATCCTATGCAACCTGTCACGATCATCGCTGTTGCCATAAGCATTGCAACTATCTTCTTTTTCATGATATTTCCCTCTCTCTTTCTTTTTTCATGACCATGTTTGATGCTTATATAGTATAAAACAATTCACTAAAAATATAGGATTTTTTGTATATTTTTTGGTTGTATTTTTTGTTTTTCAAAATTTAAATATTTTTTTCGTATTTATTTTGCCTTTTTTCTGATTTCTTTTGTTCTCTTTGCTCCCTTAGATTCATTTATGATATAATCAATTTACTTTCAAATGAACGCTTTTAATAAAAAAATAAGAGGGTGACTACTGTGAAAAAATTACTAATCATTGATGACGAATTTATATTTCGACAAGGACTACGATATATGATGGATTGGAATGCCTGTGGCTATACAATTATCGGGGAAGCATCTAACGGACAAGAAGGGCTTGATTTATGTGCTGAACTAAATCCTGATATTGTTCTTTGCGATGTGGTAATGCCGATTTTAAATGGTGTGGAATTTGTCCGTCAACTTCATTCTAACAATGGTCCTCCCGTTATTATGCTAAGTAATTTCGACGAATACGACAAAGTCAGAAAAGCTTTCCAATACGGAGCGGCTGATTATATATTAAAAAGTCAGGTTTCAAAAGAGCAGATTCTCGCATGCTTAGAACGAATTCTTTCCACCAAACAAAAATCAGCTTCTTCAGAAACAGAGAAAACATTCGGACTATTGATCCGACAGATTTTAGATGGATATGCTAAGCCCCCTTACAACGAATTACGTTCTTATCTAAGCAACCGAATATCTTTTGAACAATACTTACTTTTGTTCATTGATTCCCCACAGCCTGATTTTCAATCAGAAAATCATCTGCAAGAAGAGATGTTTATTATTGCTTCCGAACTTCCTGTATTTGCTGCATATACCACACTAAATCACGCAATTTGCCTGATTGGATACCCAGATACTAACTCTGATTTACAAATAAAAAATATTTTGGATAATTTAAGAAAATATATACGTCACACCAGCTGTGCATTAAGTTTACCATTTCATTCACTTTCTCAAATAAAAGAAATCGCAGAAAAAATGTATGAAATAACCAAATATTCTATATTATATGAAGACAAACTGTGCTTCTCACAATCAGAGATGCCTGAAACTTATTCTGCAAAAGAAGCCTTTAATTCAGAAGAATACTATTCCTATATTTCTAATGGACAGTTACAGGATGCCTGCCGCTTTTTACTAAATTATTTAGAGACTTATAAAAATCAGAATACTTTTCACCCGTACAGATTTCGCAAATTTGCAGAACACACTTTTTATATGACATTAAAAGAATTCCGAAAATCTACAGAACAAACACAGTCATTAAGTTTGATAGAGCTAAAGCTTTTCAAACAGATTGATAATGCACTCACATTTACACAAATATATGATGCTATTGCAGGCGCTTTTAGAGAACTTGCTTCTCTCTGCGTCTCTCCTAAAAAAGAAGATCCTATTATAAAAGCAATGAAACATTATCTTGATGATAATTTTTCTCAACAAATAACATTATATGATGTAGCAAATTATCTCCATATGAATTATTCTTATCTTTCAGCCTACATCAGCCAAAATACTGGAAAACATTTTAGTGAGCATTTAAATGATACTCGTATCCGCCAAGCAAAACAGATGCTTGCCAATACTTCCTACAGCATTAGCTATATCAGCGAAACTATAGGCTATACTGATCAAAGCTATTTTGGAAAAATATTTAAAAAATCTGTTGGAATTACCCCGCTTCAATATCGAAACCGCATGATATCTCAGACATAGGAGCATAAATTTATGAAATATTTAAAAAAGCACAACTCCATACTTTTTACATTATTGATGCCGATTTTTTCGATTACGATCATTATTCTTTTATTTGCTACATTGACGGTATCTGCAATCTATATCCGCCAAACAGAAGAAGCTTCCATACGAGCAAATCATGATATTTTAAAACAAACTGATGCTACTCTTCAGTTAGTACATAGTCATATTTACCAGATTTCCTCTAATATTTTGCAAAAACCATATTTGGGAGATCTTTTAATGAAACCAATCAACAATGTATTAGATGAATATAATGTCCGACATCAGATTGCAAATCTATTCAAAACAAATCCTTACGCAATGGTTAATTATGAGATTACCATTACCGGTGTCAATGGATTTGTAATCTGTTCCGGAAACGGTGGTCCAACTATGAAAGCAGAAGATATGTTAAAGCTTCCTGCTTTTCAAAAATCACGGAAAAACAATCGAATTGTGTATGATTCCCTTTCACAAGGAATTTCATATTCTACTGAAAATTCAGCTGTTATACTCGGATGTCAGCCTTTAATTAAGGCAGATGGTACTCTTTGCGGTGGAATTTTTATATCTATCCCTGAAATAAGCCTAAAACAGTTTTACCAAAGTATTGTAAATGCAAATAATAACATTTTACTGCTTTCATCCGATGGAACGATACTCTCTAGCAATCATTCAGAAGATGTTGGTCTAAAAAATAATGAACTACTGGATATCGCAAAGAAAAATAAAAAAGAAAATTTAGACTATACACGAGATAAAAATCGGGATATAATTTTATCTCGCTATATATCCTACTACGATTCATATATTATCAGTAAAATTACTACATCGGCTATTTATAAAAGTTTTTTCCCTGAATTTACAACAATCCTCATTATTTTAATGGCACTTATACTTGTATTCTTTTCTATAATTTGGATTGTACGCAAGAATCTTCTTCCCCTCAGAAAACTTGCAGATCATATGGCCGGAGCAAAGGATATCCCAACACCTACAACCGAATTGGAAGGCGCTGCAGAAATAAAAATGATCACTACATCTTACAATAAAATGACAGATACCTTGCATTCCTATCTTGATGAATTAAATGCTGCACATGAAAAACAAAGAAAAGATGAATTGGATCTATTACAAATGCAGATTAATCCACATTTTCTCTATAATACTTTAAATAGTGTGAAACACTTGATAGAGATACAAAATGATTTCAATGCCTGCTCAATTATAGATGCTCTCATATCATTACTGCGCAGCACTCTTGGAAAAAACAATACGATGGTCACTGTTGCAGATGAAGTAAAAAATGTAAAAAACTACATCTCAATCATAGAACCAAGATATGGAGGATTGGTAAAGGCCGAAGTCCTTGTAGATGATGAATGTATGCCCCTTGAAATACCAAATCTGCTTCTACAACCACTAGTCGAAAATGCATTTTTTCATGCATTTCAAGAAACAAAAACCGGAGTCATCCGTATATTCATTTCATTAATTGATCAAGAACTATCTTGTGAAATTATTGATAACGGTGATGGTATGGATGCTTTGCAGCTTGCCAAAACAATGAAAAATGAAAATGCCTCTCACCAATCAGCAACACGAATCGGACTTGCCAATGTAAAAGAGCGTCTCAATATCCTATATCCCGGAAAAAACACTTTTCAAATTACAAGTGAACCCGGCTATGGAACTAATATCACCTTATCTTTTCCGGCAATTTCTCACAAGATGCCATAAAATTTTTGTACAAAAAGAACAGCTGCCTTTTGATGTTACATCAAAGAGCAGCTGCTTTCTTATTTTTCCTTTTATAATTCCGTAATCTCAGCATGTAATTCCTGCAATGATTTTACATTACCGCATCCAGGTTTTTTCATAGATTTGATACCGCTGATTGTAGCTTTTGCCGCAGCAATGGTTGTCATATATGGAACTTTTGCTTTAATAGCAGCTTTTCTAAGATAACTGTCGTCCTCATGTGCTTCCTTACCAATTGGCGTATTGATAACAAGGTCTACCTCTCCATTTGTGATAAGATCTAGCATATCCGGTCTTCCTTCTTGAAGTTTTTTCACATAAGTAACTTCCAGTCCTGCCTCACGTAGACATGCACATGTTCCTTTGGAAGCAAACAGTTGGAATCCTTCTGCCACATAGTCCTTCGCCACTTCCACAACTTCTTCTTTATCTTTATCTCTTACAGAGATTAATACCTTTCCTTTTAGAGGTAACTTCTTCTGTGTTGCCTCTTGAGCTTTGAAAAATGCTTCTCCAAAGAAGTGAGAAAGTCCAAGCACCTCTCCTGTAGAACGCATTTCCGGCCCTAATACCGGATCTACTTCCTGGAACATATTGAATGGAAATACAGCTTCTTTTACCCCATAATATGGAATACATTTCTCTTTCAAGCTCGGAACCGGTGATGGTCTTCCTGTAAGTTCTGCAGTTACGATTTCAATCGCCAACGGCACCATACGAATATTGCATACCTTGGAAACAAGCGGTACTGTTCTGGATGCTCTTGGATTGGCCTCTAACACATATACCTTTCCGTCTTCAATCGCATACTGCATATTCATCAAACCTTCCACATGCATTTCTTCTGCAATCTTTCTTGTATATTCCTTGATTGTTCTAATATTTTCTTCAGAAATATGTCGAGATGGGATCATACATGCCGAATCTCCGGAATGTACTCCTGCAAGCTCAATATGTTCCATTACTGCCGGTACAAATGCATGTGTTCCATCACTGATTGCATCTGCTTCACATTCTAATGCATGATTTAAGAATCGATCGATCAATATTGGTCGATCTGGTGTAACACCAACTGCTGCCCGCATATATTCTTCCATACTTTCCGGATTATATACCACTTCCATTCCTCGTCCGCCAAGTACATAAGAAGGACGTACCATAACCGGATACCCAATTTTCTCTGCAATCTCAAGCGCCTCTTCTACATTAACTGCCATACCTGATTCCGGCATTGGTATTTCAAGTTTCTCCATCATTTCACGGAATAAATCTCTATCTTCTGCAAGATCGATTACAGACGGAGAAGTTCCTAAAATCTTCACACCATTTTTTTCAAGATCTGCTGCCAAATTCAATGGAGTCTGTCCTCCAAACTGTGCGATTACTCCTACAGGTTTCTCTTTATTATAAATACTTAATACATCTTCTAAAGTCAGAGGTTCGAAATACAATTTATCTGATGTATCATAATCTGTAGAGACTGTTTCCGGATTACAATTTACAATAATTGTTTCAAATCCAAGCTTTCTAAGTGCAAGAGATGCATGTACACAACAATAGTCAAATTCAATTCCTTGACCGATTCTGTTTGGTCCGCCACCTAAGATCATAATCTTTGGTTTTTCTGTACTTACCGGATTCTTATCTTCTGCATTATAGGTAGAGTAATAATAAGCGCTGTTTTCTGTTCCGCTCACATGAATTCCTTCCCATGCTTCTTCCAAACCTATAGAAAGTCGCTTTTCTCTGACTTCAGACTCTTCCACATCTAAAATCTGACTCAAATACTTATCAGAAAATCCATCTTTTTTCGCTTGCACAAGCGTTTCGTCAGAAGGAATTGTTCCTTTATATGTCAAAAGATTTTCTTCTTCCTCTACCAATTCTTTCATCTGCTCAATAAACCAATGTTTCACTTTTGTAATCTCATGGATTTCTTCCACCGTCGCTCCTTTTCTAAGCGCTTCATACATGATAAAATGTCTCTCACTTGAAGCATTTCCAAGCATTTTCAACAATTCTTCTTTTGATTTCTCATGGAAGTTTCTTGCATATCCAAGCCCATAACGACCTGTCTCCAAACTTCGGATTGCTTTTTGAAAAGCCTCTTTGTATGTTTTTCCAATGCTCATCACTTCTCCAACTGCTCGCATCTGTGTTCCAAGCTTATCTTGCACACCTTTGAACTTTTCAAATGCCCAACGTGCAAATTTGATTACTACATAATCTCCACCCGGTACATATTTATCCAAAGTTCCGTATTTTCCGCATGGAATCTCATCCAAAGTAAGACCTGTTGCAAGCATAGCTGATACAAGAGCAATCGGGAATCCAGTCGCTTTTGATGCAAGTGCAGAAGAACGGGAAGTTCTAGGATTAATCTCAATAACAATGTCTCTGTCTGTCTTTGGATCATGCGCCCACTGTACATTTGTTCCACCGATTACTTGAATGGATTCTACGATTTTATAAGATTTTTCCTGAAGGCGCTTCTGTACACTTTCCGGAATCGTAAGCATTGGAGCTGAACAGAAAGAATCTCCTGTATGTACGCCAAGCGGATCGATGTTCTCAATAAAGCATACGGTAATCATGTTATTTTTTGCATCACGGACAACTTCGAGTTCTAGCTCTTCCCATCCTAAAATAGATTTCTCTACAAGAACCTGTCCAACGAGACTTGCCTGCAGTCCGCGGGCACAAACTGTACGTAATTCTTCTTTGTTATATACAAGCCCTCCGCCTGCGCCTCCCATCGTATATGCCGGACGAAGAACAACCGGATATCCCAATTTATCCGCAATTGCAAGAGCTTCATCTACGGAGTATGCAACTCCACTTCTTGCCATTTCAATTCCAAGACTATCCATAGTCTTTTTGAATTCAATTCTATCTTCGCCACGCTCGATTGCGTCAACTTGAACGCCTATTACCTGAACTCCATACTTATCAAGAATTCCTTTTTCATTTAACTCAGAGCATAAATTAAGACCCGACTGTCCACCTAAATTTGGTAACAAAGCATCTGGTCTTTCTTTTTCAATAATTTGTTCTATTCTATCAACATTCAACGGTTCAATATAAGTAACGTCAGCTGTCTCTGGATCTGTCATAATTGTTGCCGGATTAGAATTCACCAATACAATTTCATACCCTAATTTTTTGAGTGCTTTACAAGCCTGTGTACCTGAATAATCAAATTCACACGCTTGACCAATAATAATAGGACCTGAACCAATAATAAGTACTTTATGGATATCTTCTCTCTTCGACATGATAAAATCCTCCTCTTTTTCTTCTAACTTCACATTGTTTTGTATTATACACTATGATAGATAAAATATCAACTACTTTTTTATCCGTTTTAGTGTATTTAAACAAGTTCAAAGAGGTTTATCAAACATTTCTTCAATTCTATCAATTTATTTCATTTCTACACAAAAAAAGAAGTGTTATTTCTAACACTTCTTAAGGCTGAGACATCGGGGATTCGAACCCCGGACAACTTGATTAAAAGTCAAGTGCTCTACCGACTGAGCTAATACCCCATATTATTAAATTATTTATTTCATACTGGAAAACATACTACTTTCCAAAATGAAATGCCCAGAGCCGGAATCGAACCAGCGACACGAGGATTTTCAGTCCTCTGCTCTACCAACTGAGCTATCTGGGCATAAGACTTAAAAGTCTAAATTGCGGGGGCAGGATTTGAACCTACGACCTTCGGGTTATGAGCCCGACGAGCTTCCAGACTGCTCCACCCCGCGTCATTATGAAATTAGGTATATTATAACAAAAATATACTAAGAATGAAAGAATTTTCTTTCAAATGGATGGAGGTGGATTCGAACCACCGAAAGCGTTGCTAACAGATTTACAGTCTGCCCCCTTTGGCCACTCGGGAACCCATCCATATGTTGGAACATGTGTCCCAACAATTTGTTATTCTATCATAGTTCTAATTAAAATGCAAGAATTATTTTTACAACTCATAATTCTTCAAGACAATCGCTGAATATTTGCCCATATTTAGCACGATTTCACCATCACGAATCAAATATTCCTCATGTTCTATCGTATATCCTTGATCATACGTATAAATGAGTCTTCTCATCACACCTCTCTGTGGCAACCCGGTCGGCCACACCGGAACCGTAACTGTTGTCAGTTCACTTCCGTTATTTACAATGATCACAAACTGTTCTTTATCCGTAAACCTGCTATAAGCAAGCACATCCTGTTCTCCGTACAGCATCATAATAGATCCTGTCCGAAAAGCATCATACGACTTGTGAATCCGAATCATTTCTTTATGAAAAGCTAACAACTCTTGATTCTCATTTCCCCATGGGTATGTCCTTCGGTTGTCCGGATCTGTAAACCCGCATACACCGGCTTCATCACCATAATAGATCGTCGGCGCTCCTATCCATGTCATCTGCATCAAGACAGCTTCCTTCATCACAGGAATACTAACATATTCATTCGCAGCTTCCGGTCCTAATGTACCTGTACGCCCCACCATATGATTGGTCCTTGTAAGAAATCGTGAATGATCATGATTCGAAAGCTCATTCATCGCAACCTGTAGCGAAGATGTTTTCAGCGCAGCCATATGATGATTCATGGAATTTATAAAGTACTGGGCATTCCCCCAAAGTTCCGGTCTCTCCTCATCGCTATGTTTTTCCATACCGGTCAAAAACCACGTAATCGGCTCCATAAATGCATCATAGTTCATCACCGTATCCCATTCATCACCTTGAAGCCACTCGCTCGGATCTCCATAATGTTCCGCCAGAATGATCGCGTTTGGATTTGCCTCTTTCACCACGTTTCGAAACTTTTTCCAAAACTGATGATTATACTCATTACTATAGCCTAGATCCGCCGCAACATCTAATCTCCAACCATCTACGTTATACGGCGGTGATACCCATTTTTTCCCGATATTCAAAATGTACTCTTCTAATTTTTCAGAACCTTCATAGTTCAATTTCGGCAAGGTATCATGTCCCCACCAACCATCATAATGTCCATTATACGGCCAATCCGATTCTTCATCTTCTGTGAAATGGAAGAAATCATGATATGGACTATCTTTAGAAACATATGCTCCTTTTTCATAGTCTTCCTGACGTTCATAGATATGTTCTCGATCCAACCATTTATTAAAAGAACCGCAATGATTAAACACCCCATCTAAGATAACTCTCATTCCTCGCCTGTGAATCTCTTCTACCAACCGGCAAAAATACTGGTTACTCGCCTCTAGATTCGCTTTCGATGTCGTTCGCTTTTGATACATACTTGCGTGCACATTATTTTTAACATTGTGGCCTACAATCTCACCGCCATCTTCTACAATCACTCCATAGTGAGGGTCAATATAATCATAATCCTGAATATCATACTTATGATTTGACGGAGAAACAAATAAAGGATTGAAATATATCACTTCCACGCCAAGCTCCTGCAGATAATCCAGCTTTTCAAATACTCCTTGCAAATCTCCGCCGTAAAATTCCCGCACTCCCATGGCTTCAGGATACTTATTCCAATCCGTCACTTTCGTTACCGGTTCCCCTATGTAAACGTATTCTCCATTTTCCACATCATTCTTTTTGTCTCCGTTATAAAAACGATCCACAAAGATCTGATACATCACCGCTCCTTTCGCCCAATTCGGCGTAGAAAATCCCGGTGTGATAGAAAAATAATATCGATATACATTATGGTCTGAAACTCCGCATTTATTAAAATAACAAAGCTTGTTTCCACTCACAATTTCAAATTGATAATAAAACGTTTCCCCTCCAAGGCATTTTCCCCCATAATAAAAATCAAATTCGCCTACCGTTTCCTTTTTTACCATGGGGATTCTCTCGTTGCCCGATATAATCGTTACTTTATCTACGTCATCCTTTGCAGTACGAAACCGAATGGAGACCTTTTCGCCCTCCATCGGTTCAAATGGACATATATAACCTGCCGTACCATCACTGAATAATGCCCGTCTGTTCATACTTTCTCCCTTTATGCCTCAGATACAGTTTCCTCAAACAATGCTTCAAATTCTTCTCTCGTAATTTTTTCTTTTTTGAGAAGCTCATCTGCACAGGCATGAAGCACAGACTTATGCTGTTCGATAATCGTTCTTGCTCTCTGATAGCATTCATCAATAATTCTTTTTACTTCTTTATCAATCTCATCGGCCACTTCTTCTCCATATCCTCTGGAAATGTGACCAAAATCACGTCCAACCACTACTTCGTCACTATCGTTGTCATAGTTGATCAGACCAAGCTTCTCTGACATACCAAACTTTGTCACCATAGATTTTGCCATTGCAGTTGCCTGCTTAATGTCCTGTGACGCTCCGGTTGTAATATCATCAAAAATAAGTTCTTCGGCAATACGTCCTCCAAGAGATACCGTAATATCCTGCAGCATCTTGCCTTTTGTATTAAACATGTCATCTTTTTCCGGAAGAGGCATTGTATAACCGGCTGCTCCGGCGCCTGTCGGGATAATGGACACACTATATACAGGTCCAACATCCGGAAGTACATGGAACAAAATCGCATGACCTGCTTCATGATACGCCGTTATCTTCTTCTCCTTTTCCGAGATGATACGGCTCTTCTTCTCCGCACCAATTCCAACCTTCACAAACGCTTTTCTTACGTCTGCCTGCTGTACATAGACACGATTTTCTTTTGCCGCTATGATCGCAGCTTCATTTAGAAGATTCTCAAGATCCGCGCCCGTAAACCCAGCTGTTGTCTGTGCGATCTGCTGCAATTCCACATCATCACCAAGCGGTTTTCCCTTCGCATGTACGCGAAGAATCTCTTCTCTTCCTTTTACATCCGGTCTTCCAACCATAACTTTACGATCGAAACGTCCCGGACGTAAAATTGCAGGGTCCAAAATATCTACACGGTTTGTAGCAGACATCACAATAATTCCTTCATTGACTCCGAATCCATCCATCTCTACAAGAAGCTGGTTCAACGTCTGCTCTCTCTCGTCATGTCCGCCGCCAAGACCGGTTCCTCTTCGTCTTGCCACAGCATCAATTTCATCGATAAAGATGATACAAGGCGCATTTTTCTTCGCTTCTTCAAACAAATCTCGAACACGCGAAGCTCCCACACCTACAAACATTTCCACAAAATCAGAACCGGAAATAGAAAAGAACGGTACTCCCGCTTCTCCTGCTACAGCTTTCGCAAGCAAAGTCTTACCTGTTCCCGGAGGTCCTACAAGAAGAACTCCTTTAGGGATACGTGCGCCTACTTGAATATATTTCTTTGGAGATTTTAAGAAATCTACAATTTCTTCCAGTTCTTCTTTTTCCTCTTGGAGCCCTGCCACCTGGTCAAATGTAATCTTACGATCCTTATCTGTACTTAGTTTTGCACGGCTCTTCCCAAAATTCATTGCCTTGGCGCCTGCTCCGCCTACTTGACGATTCATCATCATAAAGATAAAAAAGACAGCTCCAACTGTGATAAGCGTAGGAAATCCCGTCGTCATGAACCAGCTCTCCTTCGGAACTCCAAGCGTCTCATAATCTACATCTTCTTCATCCAAAAGCTCTTTCACTTCCGACAAATCTACTACGTAAAGCGATTTCTGCTCACCATTGTCTGTTGTTACTTTAATCTTACCGGTAACTCCACCCTCATCCGGCGCGATTACGACCTCTTTCACCTCACCGCTTTCAATATCCGCTTTCATCTCTTTGTACGTATAGTTCTGTCTTCCGTTTGTGCTTTGAGACAAAGACCACCACACAAGCGCAAACATGACGATAAGCAGCATCAGCGAAAATCCACTCATGCCTTTGTTCTTATTATTATTCAATTTTTGTTACTCCTTCCTACTCCACACCTTCTACAACACCGATGTATGGTAGATTTCTATATTTCTGAGCATAGTCGAGACCATAGCCTACAACAAACTCATCCGGGATATTGAATCCCACATAATCTACATGTACCTCATGCGTACGACGATCCGGTTTATCTAAAAGCGTACAAAGCTTCATGCTTGCCGGATTTCTCTTACTGAGAACCTCTAAAAGATAAGACAAAGTTCTTCCTGAATCAATGATATCCTCAATCACGAGAACATCCTTTCCTTCCAAAGTCTCATCCAAATCTTTTGCGATTCTAACAACACCACTTGATTTTGTTCCATCTCCATAGCTGCTTACGCTCATAAAATCCATAGAAACCGGAACTGTAATTCTCTTTGCAAGCTCACATGTAAAAAATACAC
Source organism: uncultured Lachnospiraceae bacterium (assembly GCA_900550235.1). GTDB lineage: Bacteria > Bacillota > Clostridia > Lachnospirales > Lachnospiraceae > Faecalimonas. The sequence goes on along the minus strand of URRQ01000009.1, from coordinate 44,676 downwards.
TTCCTTTTAAGATACAAACAAGATGCACTTGTTTTCCTTCATAATCTTTGCTGATCTTTTCTGCCAACTCTCTAATCTTTGCGTCTACTTCTTCTTCTGGAATCATTACTTTAATTGTCTCTGCCATCTTTATCTTCTCCTTTGTTCATTGTAATCTTCACTATTTTTTCTGTATTGGGACCCACATAATATGCATGCCCTCGCCGATAACCAATTACCCATAGCACATGACTTCCTTCTGCCAATAGCAGAATATGGTCTCTTTCCTCTTGTGGAATCTTCTCATTAATAAAAAATGATTTTAGCTTCTGTTTTCTTCCTTCCCCATCGATCGTAATATAATCTCCGGCTCTACGAGTTCGAAGTGTTATCGTACGTTTTATTATATCATAGTCAAAGTACTTCGTGTAGACTTTTTCCTCCTGCCTGGCATCAGTTTTCAAGATTTCAAAAGAAAACACCTGATCATTGATATGCAAACCGGATTCCCGTTCAAAATCTATCACTTCACAGACGATATGTTCTTCTTTTTTTTCTTCATTCAGAATCCGAATTCCTTCGTAACACCGCTCTGCTACAATTCCATACGGAAGATTGATTTTTCTTCCCGTCTGCTTTTCCATTAACTCATCCAGACTCAAAATATGGATTCTATGAATATCCTGCTCCCTTTGTGCCATCTTCTTCAATACCAGTTTCAAAAGCGGCCCTTGAAAAACTTCCGGGATCCCCATATACTCACTTTTTTTAATAAGAAGGCCTTTCTCTGTCTTTTCTACGACTTTCTTATAATAAATCTCTGTTTCTTCTTCCATGTATTCCCAAATTTTCAAAATTTGTTCCGCTGTATCTGCCATATGACTTACCGTCTTCTCATTTACTTCTCGTTCTAAAAACGGAAGCACATGATTACGAATCCGATTTCTCGTATAATCATCGGAACCATTCGTCACATCAGTACAATAAGAAATCTTTCGAGATGTCAAAAAGCTCTCAATCTCTTGTCTCTCTAGGCAAAGAAGCGGACGAATCGTAATACCGTTTACCGGCCGGATTCCTGTAAGTCCTGCAAGCCCGCTTCCTCTGGCAAGATTCATAAGCATCGTCTCTGCATTGTCATTCATATGATGGGCAAGCGCTATTTTAGTACCCTTATATTTCGCAACCGCCTGTTGAAACGCTTCTATTCTTGCATATCTTCCCGCTTCTTCTAATGATTGTTTCCTCTTTTGTGCAAATAATTCTACGTCTTTATGATAGATTTCCAAAGGAATCTGATAGTTTTCACATAACACTTTCACATAATGCTCATCACGAAGCGCCTCATCTCCTCGAAGTCCATGATTCACATGAACCGCAACGATATCAAAAGAAATATTCTTTCTTAATTCCAAGAGCATCAAAAGAAGGCATACCGAATCTGCTCCGCCGGATATGCCTGCTATCACTCTATCCTGTTCTTTTATCATTTCATATTCTGCCACAAAGGCAGCAACTTTTTTCACCATTCTCTTAAAATCCTTCTATACTGATAGTTCAACTATATAGAATTCTTTTTCAAAATGCAAGTCCTCCCTCTATTTTTCCAAACTCCAGATTCCAGCCGCTGCCACTGTCATATCATCCAACGGTTCTTCCCCCGTCCACTCCAACACTTGCTCTAAAATATAATGCGACATCTCCTTCGGATTATTCCCTTTCGTCCCTCCAATGATCATCTCCATCAGCAAATCCTGCTCTCCTACCGGAAGAGAATCCAACACTCCGTCTGTTACCATAATCACAAAATCGCCGCTTTGAAGCTGCTTTTTCGTTGTCTCAATCTCCAAATACTGTACGACGCCGATCGGAAGACTGGTGGAACTGATTCTTTCTACCTTCTCTCCTCTTTTAATATATGTAGTAGACGCTCCTGCTTTCACAAATTCACATTGACCTGTATAGAGATCAAACACACTCATATCAATTGTAGAAAAACGTATTTCCTCCCGCCCCATAACAAGCGCTGTATTCATCATCTGAATCGCCGTCTCCTTCGGGAATCCGGCAGTCAATAGCTCTTCCAACATTTCGACTACCATCGCGCTTTCTCGAAATGCTCTCTCTCCGGAACCCATTCCATCTGAAAGAATCATTCCATTTTTTCCACCCGGAAGTTCCAGCATCGAAAAATTATCCCCGGATATTTTCTCGCACCCTTTTCCAATCTTCGCAACCCCCTGCAGCGTATGATATTTGGGTCCTTCCATTGTCACAAGCGTACAGTATTCCTGACCAATAATCGGCCTCTCTCCCTCTTGAGGAATCATTTTTCTTCCAACTGCCGCCGACAGATTCTTCAGCAGCTCTTTTGTCGTAACACATTGACCCTTTTTCGATCGAACCGTCACATGAATTTCATATTTCCCTTCCGGAGTCACAAGAAACACGCTGCTTAAAAGCCGCACTCCCATCTTGAGAAAACGGCTTTGTATCCTTTTTTCCATTGCTTCGTCTGAAAATATTGCCGCATCCAGTTCTCTTGTAGCATGACGAATCATTTTTGCAAAAGAATCTAATTGTACTGCACAGCCTTCTCGATTCTGAGCAAGCCTGTTGTTGAACAAAAGATTTTTTTTCGCCCCTTGAAATATCTCCAGAGTCTCCCGCAAAAATCTTGGAGCCTGAATACATTTCTTTTGTAATTTCTTTTTAATCTCTATATCCAGTTCTAATCCCGACTCTTCTACTGCCGACAAAATCTCGTACACCATCTGATATGTAAAAATAGTATTTTCACCCATGCACCAATGTCGTTTTTCGCAATCTTTACAAACTTTCTCATCAATTTCCAAAAAAATATTTTCTGTTTCCGTCTGTGTCAATCCGCCTCTATGTTCCTCCAGCCTTAAAAATGTATCAGATAAATGATGCAATGATGTGGCAAATTTATCCATCTGTACTACATACGGATTATATCCTGTCTTCATATCGTTCTCCCTTCAATATCAAAAAAAGATAGATTGCGCGTTCACACAATCTATCTTTTGTAATTTTCTCTTATTCTGCTTTAAATAAAATCTCATTCGGGTATGCAAGTCCTAGTTTTTCCTTCGCCTTATCTTCCACATATTTATCAGTCTTTACATACTCTTCAAACTCTTCAATATCTTCTGCTTTCTGTTCTTCCTCTTCAATCTGATCTCTAAGCTCTGCTTCCTGCTTCTGATATGCATTGTTCTTCGCACGAAGCGAAAAACTGTCTACTGCTATGACCACGATCAAGAGTACCAATGCAGAAACAACGAGTAATACGCTTCGCTTGTGGTGCTGAAGCTGCTGCTTACGGCGTTCACGCGCTCTTTTTTGTTTCATTTTCTTCATTTATCTTCCTCATTTATCGTTTTCTATCATCAAGCTCAATCCATAATATAAAAATATCTTATCTTGTTTCGGAAGATTTATCAACACTTTTCTTGATTTTCCTCCACATTTTCCCCAGCAAAAATATTCCAAACGCTAAAGATGCCATCCCGATCAGAACACCCACCACAAAAAACCAACGCACACTTCCGCCACTCGTTTTATATATGCAAATAAACAGATACAGACTTGTCGCAACCCAAAAAAGAAAATCTTCTACGGAAATCGCCCAAATACTATGCTTTATGAGTCTTCGTATCAGCCTTATCCCCGTATAACTTCCATATACAAAAATCCCTGAAATTACTGCATGTACAAATATATCCAATTCTTGTTCCAAGCCCAGCATACTATTTTAATGGAACAACTTCGCGATCAAATTCTCGCTTGTTTTTCCTTTCGCATGAATTTCTGAATATGCAATACTGTCAATATTTCCGGAAAGATCTACTTCTCCCTTTTCAAGACTGAGACGATTCACATGCATGTCTGTTCCTTTTACCATCAACATTCCCTGCTCTGTTTCCAGTAAAATCTCATTCAGATCAAAAGAAAGCACATCTAATACTCCTGTCACAACACTACTTTTCCGATTGTTGATCACTATTTTATGTGCTTTCGGCATCTGTCTTTCTTCCAAATTATGTACACACCCTTTCTGCTGCTTTTCAGACAACTTGTTCCTTTCTCTTATTATATGAAAGGGCGCGTGAAATTATGATACTTTACAAATATTTAAACAGTTCTTTTGCTTCTTCTTTTTTTGTTGTCTCTTGAATATCCAGCACTTCTACCTTGACACTTTTTGTTCCAAACTGAATCTCAATGATATCTCCCACTTTTACCTTTACAGAAGCCTTCGCTACTGTTCCGTTCACAAGAACTCTCCCCGCATCACATGCTTCATTTGCGACCGTTCTTCTTTTGATCAAACGGGAAACTTTCAAAAACTTATCTAATCTCATATATCCTCCTGTTATGCTTCTATACTATAAAATTGCCCATGCCACAAAAAATAGAGGACGTCTTGTCCTCTATTTTAAACTTTTCTTTATTCGTTTACAGCATCTTTTAAAGCCTTACCTGCTTTGAATTTTGGAGCTTTGCAAGCCTCAATCTTCATTGTCTTACCTGTCTGCGGATTTCTTCCTTCTCTTGCTGATCTTTCACTTACTTCAAATGTACCAAAACCAACTAACTGAACTTTTTCACCTTTTTTCAGTTCGCTTGTAACTACATCAACAAATGCTTTCAAAGCCTTTTCTGCGTCTTTCTTAGATAATTCTGCATTGTCAGCAACTGCTGCAATCAATTCTGTTTTGTTCATGGATATATACCTCCTATAATTATGTCTACAAAATCACGCTGGATTCTATAAATTCCTAAGCAATCTCCGTGGACGGCTCTAAATACTGTTATACCGATTTTACGCCCATTTGTCAAGCATTTATAGCATCTTATCTATCATTTCAAGAAGGAATTTGCCCAAACCTTCAGATTTTAATTGTGCGTCTTCTAACGAAGTTCCTTTCACTCCAAAGTAGAATTTTACTTTCGGTTCTGTACCGGATGGTCTTACACAAACCCATGCATCATCCGACAAATCATAATACAATACATTGGAACTTGGAAGTCCGGTTGGAACAACTTCTCCTGTCTCAAGGTCTTTGATCGTATCCGCTTTATAGTCTCTTGCTCTCAATACCTTGAATTCTCCAAATGCTGTTGGTGGTTCTTTTCTAAGAGTCTCGAGAATTTCCTGAATCTTAGCAAGTCCTTCGATACCTTTTAATGTAATCGCCTTAATGTCATCCTTATAGTATCCATATTTGTCAAACATGTCGATCATAGCATCCCAAAGAGTCTTGCCCAATGTTTTATAATAAGCCGCAGCCTCACAAAGAGCCATTGTCGCTACGATCGCATCTTTATCTCTCGCATGCGTACCGATCAGACATCCATAGCTTTCTTCAAATCCAAACAAATAGGTTCCTTTTCCTGTTGTTTCAAATTCCAAGATCTGCTGGCCGATATACTTAAATCCTGTCAACACTTCGATCAGTCTGACTCCGTATTCTTTTGCAATCGCATCTGCCATATTGGAAGTAACGATTGATTTTACAAGACAACCGTCTGCCGGAAGTCCTTCTAACGCTTTCCTTTGGCTAATCTCGTAATCTGCAAGAAGGCAGCCTGACATATTTCCTGTAAGTACTTGATATTCTCCTGACTTCGTATCTTTTACATAAACACCCAATCTGTCAGCGTCCGGATCTGTTGCCAGTACAAGATCAGCGTCTACTTCTTTTGCAAGTTTCAAGCCCAACTCAAATGCTTCTTCCGCTTCCGGATTCGGATAAGAAACTGTTGGGAACTCTCCGTCCGGAAGTTCCTGTTCTTTTACTACATAGACATTTTCAAATCCAAGTTCTTTCAGCACTCTTCTAACCGGTACGTTTCCTGTACCATGAAGCGGACTGTATACAATTTTAAGTTCCTTATTCATTGCGTCAATCGCATCTTGATGAATCACCTGTTTCTTTAACGCTTCCATATAAGAATCGTCAATCGCCGCACCGATCGTTTCATATAATCCTGCTTCTTTCGCTGCATCTAAGGACATTGTTTTCACATTCGCATAATCTGTTACCGCTTCCACTTCATCCATAATTCCTTTGTCATGAGGCGGCGTAATCTGTGCACCATCTTCCCAATATACCTTGTATCCATTATACTCCGGTGGATTATGACTGGCTGTAATATTGATTCCTGCGATACAATGCAATTCTCTTACTGCAAAAGAAAGTTCCGGTGTTGGACGAAGAGCATCAAAAACATACGCTTTGATTCCATTTGCCGCAAGGCAAAGCGCTGCTTCATCAGCAAATTCCGGTGACATACGACGAGAATCATAGGCAATTGCAACTCCTCTATCCTTCGCATCTCTTTTCAAAATATAATTTGCAAGACCTTGTGTTGCTTTTCTAACCGTATAGATATTCAAACGGTTTGTCCCTGCACCGATGATTCCACGCAAACCTGCTGTTCCGAATTCCAAATTCTTATAAAAACGTTCTTTGATCTCATTCTCATCATTTGCGATTGCCTTCAACTCTTCTTTTGTACCTTCATCAAAATATGAATCGGAAATCCATTCCTCATACACTTTCTGATAATCCATATTTTCGTACCTCCTGTAATTTCTACCTTATATTATACACCAGTCTTCTATAAATGAAAAGAAAATATACTCGCCAAAAACCGTTTCTTCTTCTCATTTTGCTGAATTGCAATCCGTAGTTTCTCAACATTCTTTTCCGGGATCCATGCTTTATTTGAATGATAGTACGAGTTCATGATTTTCCAAAATTTTTCCGGATAAGAAAAGCGGATTGCCAAGTACTCCTGCTCTTCTTCAGAGAGTGGACGAATATCCTGATATGCCCGCATCATCGCTCTTCCAAGCTCCACATTCCACTCATGCTTTTCCAAGATTTTTCTCATAAAATAATATAAATCCGAAGCTTGTATTCCATTTGCAAAATGGTCAAAATTTGTTGTCGCGATTCCTTGCTGTGTCATAAGAATATTATGGTAATTATATTCTCCATGAACTACTGTACCTTCTTCCCGACTTCTTGCCACAAGTTTCTCGTACCCCGACTCGGCAAGCCTGTCTCCGGCATGTTTTGCCCATGCATACATTTCTTCAAAATTCTCCAACACCACTCGTTCAAATTCTTCTTTTCCCGTTCTATTTCGAATAAATGTCCTAATCTTTCTAAGTTCTCTATTGTGCCTTTGGAACTCATCTCGAATATCATTACTTTCAAATTCAAGAATCTCTTCTTCCGGAAGCTTCATTATTTTATGAAGTCTTGCCAGATTCCGCACCGCTTCCAGCACTTCCCGCTCTTTTTTTACATCACATTCTCTTCCCAAAAACCATTGTTTCAATATGTAGCGTGTTCCATCACCTGCTTTTGTAATCCATTCCCCTTCTCTATTCATCCACATACTGTCCACTTTTGAATAGCCGTGATGTATGATGTGTGTTGTCAAACGTTCCAAACCGGCTGTTTTTTTATCTGATACTTTCGTTTCACACAGAAGCAACTCTCCCTCATCCGTATCACACAGAAAAGCTCCCCTGACTTTTCGAACTTCCTTCACCTCTATATCATACTGTTCCAGCACTTCTAATCCGTAATCTTTCATAATATCCCCCTATTTCTTACTGTTCTCTCTAATGTATGTCTAAAATAGGGCAAGTATGCAAAAAGTGCCGGACTATTTCACCGACACTTTCCCTTCTAATATTCTTTTCTCATTCAATTCTGGATCTTCAATTACCAAGTCCAATAACCAGTTTAATGTTTCTCCAATTTCTTTACCCGGTTTCATCCCTAATGCAATCAAATCACTTCCTGTAATTGCTAAAGTTTTTAAAGAAACACATTGCTTCTTTTCTAATATTTCCTCATAACAATTGCGGACTTCTTCCAGATTTCTCAATTTTTCTTCTCTATGATATTCACTCTGCGCAAGTATATCTGCACCTGCAACTTCTAAATAAAGCGGAAACAGATCTTCTCCCATTTTATTCATCGCACGTCTCACACAGTTTGTTCTTGCCTGTATTCTATCATCATGAAAACCTACAAGTTTTGTCACTTTACGCATAGTATCATTATCGAATTTTAATCTTCTAAGAATCTCTTTCGCTCTTTTTTCTCCTTCGAAAGCATGTCCTTTAAAATGAGCCTTTCCTGATTCATCAACAGTTTTCATATCGGGCTTTGCAATATCATGCAATAGCATCGTAAGCCGCAGCACCTTATCTGCTCGAACATTTCCAATTGCTTGAATCGTATGCTCTCCTACATTATAAATATGGTGCGGTGTTTCCTGCTCTGTCTCCATCATCCGATCAAATTCCGGAAGAATAATCTTTGTAATCCCCAATTCGTATGCCTCTCGAACCAATTGAGGATTTGCCGAAGTTAACATTTTCACCAATTCTACCTGAATTCGTTCTGCACTTATATTCGCAAGCGTTGGAGCAAGTTTTCTGATTCCTTCTTTTGTCTCTTCTTCAATTTCAAATCCAAGTTGCGCCGCAAAGCGTACAGCTCGCAATATACGCAAGGCATCTTCCCCAAAACGTTCCTCTGCATTTCCAACGCACCGTATGATTTTTCGCTCTAAATCTTGCATTCCACCAAAAATATCTACAATTCCGCTTTCATCATTATAAGCCATTGCATTGATCGTAAAATCTCTTCTTTTCAGATCTTCTTCCAAATTTCTCGTAAATTGCACTTCCAAAGGATGACGGCTATCTTCATATTCTCCATCAATTCGATATGTCGTAACTTCGAAGCCTTCTCCATCAATCAATACTGTTACTGTTCCATGTTCGATTCCCGTATCAAATGTTCTTTTAAATAACTTTTTAGTTTCCTCCGGTTGTGCTGAAGTTGTAATATCCCAATCTCCGGGCACTCGTCCAAGAAGAGAATCTCGAACACATCCACCAACTGCATACGCTTCATATCCATGACTGCACAAAGTATTGATAATTGTCTTTACTTTATCCGGCAAAATAATCTTCATAATTATCTTCACATCCTTAAAGAGGATTGTGCTCCCACAATCCTCTTTTGCATCCTTATTATTCTAGTATGATTTTCCCCAGTACACCATATATTTCGCTGGTTTTCCACAGAAAATACAAGTATCTGACAACTGTTCCTGCTCCGGTGGAATACATCGTGAAGACGCTCCGCCTGTTGCAGCTTTGATCTCCTCTTCACATTCCTCGCAGCCACACCACATTGCTTTGATAAATCCACGATTCTCCTGGAATTTTTCAATCATCTCATCCATTGTAACGGCTGTATCAATGTGTGCATCAAGGAATGCTTTTGCCTTGTCAAACATGTCTTTTTGGATTGTCTCCAAAATTTCTCCAAGTTTTGTTGTAATCTCATCCATAGAAACAACAATCTTCTCACGAGTATCTCTTCTTACAACAACAACCTGATTCTTTTCAATGTCTTTTGGTCCGATTTCGATACGTGTTGGAATTCCAAGCATCTCCTGCTCACTGAATTTCCATCCCGGACTCTTATCAGATGCATCCATATTCACAGTGTATCCTGCTGCTTTTAATGCGTTCATAAGCTCTGTTGCCTTTTCAAGAACGCCTTCCTTATGCTGTGCAACTGGAATCACACGTGTCTGAATCGGTGCAATTCTTGGAGGTAGAATCAGACCGCTGTCATCACCATGTACCATGATGATCGCGCCAATCATTCTTGTTGTTAATCCCCAAGATGTCTCGTATACGCTGTGAAGTTCATTGTTTTTATCCAAATATTTGATATCAAATGCATCTGCAAATCCGCTTCCGAAGAAATGGCTTGTTGCTGCCTGCAATGCTTTTCCATCGTGCATCAATGCTTCTACTGTATACGTATCTTCTGCACCAGCAAACTTTTCACTGTCTGTTTTCTTACCTGCAACGAGTGGAATTGCAAGACTTTCTTCGATAAATTCTTTATATACTTTCTGCATTAAAAGTGCACGGTCTTCTGCTTCTTCGTATGTCGCATGGATCGTATGACCTTCCTGCCATAAGAATTCTCTGGAACGTAAGAAAGGTCTTGTTGTTTTTTCCCACCGAAGTACGGAGCACCATTGATTCCAAACTTTCGGAAGATCTCTGTAAGACTGTACTGTCTTGCTCCAATGATCGCAGAATAATGTCTCAGATGTTGGTCTGATACACATTCTTTCCTGAAGCGGTTCATTACCCCCATGCGTTACCCATGCAACTTCTGGCGCGAATCCTTCGATATGATCCTTTTCTTTCTGAAGAAGATTCTCTGGAATCAGCATTGGAAGATATACGTTCTCAACGCCTGTCTCTTTGAATCTCTTATCAAGGTCTGCCTGCATCTTCTCCCAGATTGCATAACCATTTGGAAGATAAACCATACAACCTTTTACATCTGTGTAGTCACACAAAGCCGCCTTACTTACGACGTCTGTGTACCATTGTGCAAAATCTTCATCTCTTGATGTGATTGCTTCTACAAATTTCTTTTCCTTTGCCATAGCACTCTCTCCTCTTTCTTAATCTATAATTCAGTTACGGACTGAAAGTTTTCTTCGTAAAAATATGATTTATAAACAAAAACACCGAAACTTTCAATCCCATAAGGGACCGAAAATCTCGGCGGTACCACCCTAATTAATCGCGAGCCATATACCTGTATCTCGCAATTCTCTCTGCTGCCCATAACGCTGGCATGCGCTGCGCTTTCACACAGAGACTCCAAGGCAGGTTCTATACATTCCTCGCAAAGCCTTTCACCAACCGGCTTCTCTCTGTAGCATATCCTGTATATACTATCCCTCTTCAGCGTCACTTTTATGAATGATTACTCGTAATTTTACGGGAATTTTCATTCTTTGTCAAGTGCCCTTTCACGAAAAGCTTCTCCTTTCGGTTCAATTTCAAATTCCATCAATCTCCCTGTCCGAGGATGTCGAAACTGCAGTCTATAGGCACAAAGGGCTATTTGTTCCCAACGCCCCGATTTCTCTACCATTGGATTATACTTTGCATCTCCTAAAAGCGGACAGCCTATATTGGCCATCTGTACCCGAATCTGATGAAATCTTCCTGTCTCCAGACAAATATGCACAAGATTTGTTCCGTCTTGCCTCTCTCCTAACAGTTCATAATACAAAACCGCTTCTTTTGCTCCTTCTCGTTCCTTCGAGCAGATATATGCCCGATTCTCTTTCGTATCTTTGATCATATAATCCTTAAGTTTTCCTTTTTCTTCCGGAAGTTTTCCGCATACGATTGCCTTGTACTCTTTTCCAAAACCTTTCGTCTGAAGCTGTCGATTCAATTCTTTCGCTGCATTTTTTTCTTTTGCAAATACAAGAATACCTTCTACCGGCTGATCCAATCGGTGAATAATTGCCAAATACGGAACCTCTTTCACTTTCTTTTGCTTATAAATATAATTTTTCAAAAGACTTTCCATATCTTTTTCACCTGTCTTATTTGTCTGTGTTGCCACTCCCGCAGGCTTGTAAGCGACGAGAATCGACTCATCTTCGTATAATACTTTAATCTTTTCTCTCATATTACTATTCCTTAATTGACTATGCTTCTTCTAGTATAGCATAGAGTTCCTCCTTTACGTTGTTAATTTTTTCTTTTTCAATCGGAGCATGCTCAGAAATAAGCCCGAAATAAAAGATGCCGTTCAGCTTGAATGATTCTGCGGAAAGAATTCCACAGGAAATGTCTCTAGAATACCATACCTTATGAGAAAGTCAAGTCTTTTTTTGGTGTCTCGACACTAAAAATCCGGCAGGATATTCCCTGCCGGACCTAGTCATCTCATTTTATTTCTTATACTTCTTCATCTGAAGCAAGTAATGCTTCTTCATATTTTGCAAGAATTGTACTTTGAATTCTTTCTCTTGTATCAGAATTGATTGGATGTGCAATATCTCTGTATTCTCCATCAACTGCTTTCTTACTTGGCATTGCAATAAATAATCCTTTTTCACCCTCAATGACCTTAATATCATGTACTACAAATTCTTCGTCCATTGTAATGGATACTACTGCCTTTAATTTCCCTTCTTTTGCCACTTTTCTAACTCGTACATCTGTAATCTGCATATCTTTTGCCTCCCTCTATTTATTACAATGCGTATCTCTCGCTTTCCTCTACAACCACTTTCACGCCGTTTTCTCCAACGTGGCGAGTGTTTGCCCGAATTGTGTCTCGACTTTCCACAATACAATTTTCAATATATGTATTATCGCCAAGATATACATCATTCAAAATAATGGAATTCTTGATTACACAATTGTTTCCGACAAATACTTTTTTAAATAATACAGAATTCTCAACCGTTCCGTTGATAATTGATCCACTTGCCACAAGACTATTCTTTACAACCGCACCCGGATTATATTTTGCCGGCGGCAGATCAGATACTTTTGAATACACTCCCGGCAATTGCTTGAAGAAGTATTCTCTAATCTCCGGTTTTAGGAAATCCATATTCGTTTGATAATATGAATCTACTGTTGCTATATTGCTCCAGTAATTCTTCATCTTATAGCCATAAATCTTTTTCAAATTCTTATAACGGATTAAAATATCTGTTACAAAATCATGCCGATCTTCTTCGGCACATCTCTCGATCAAATCAATCAGTTGTCTTCTTCTAAGAACATAGATTCCGGTAGAAATCGTATGTGAATTTGCCACCATTGGCTTTTCTTCGAATTCATGAATACGACACTCTTCATCCATCTTGATCGTTCCAAAACGACTCGCATCTTCTCCCGGTTCTAAATCTTTACATACAACTGTAATATCTGCATTCTTCTTGATATGGTAATCCAGTACCTCATTGTAATCTAATTTATATACAGCATCTGCTGAAGCAATGATTACATATGGTTCATGACATCTTTTTAAGAAATCAAGGTTCTGATAAATCGCATCTGCGGTTCCTCTGTACCAGTACCCATTATCATTCGTAATCGTTGGTGTAAATACGAATAATCCTCCTTGTTTTCTTCCAAAATTCCACCATTTGGAGGAATTCAAATGTTCGTTCAATGATCTTGAATTGTACTGTGTCAATACTGCCACTTTTTGAACATGAGAATTCGTCATGTTGCTGAGTACAAAATCAATGCATCTATAACTTCCTGATATTGGCATAGCTGCAACTGCACGACGATGTGTCAATTCCCGCATCTTGTGGCTATTTCCACCTGCCAAAACAACTCCTACTGCTTTCATACTACATGTCACCTGCCTTTATTAATGTTTCACCACTTTCAAGCACTCCACCCACATAATCTTCTTTGGATGTAACACCACTAAGGGCGGTATTTTTTCCGATTTGGACATCTGACGGAATGACTGTCTTCTCACCGATCGTCACAAGACCCGAATTGTAAATATCCGGTCTCACTTTATTCGGTACATCACTTCCTATTCCGAGTGTAACATTGTCTCCAATCACGACATCTTCTGCGATGATTGCTTTATCTACCACGCAATTTTCACCAAACTTAGTATCGCTCATAACAATGGAATCCCGGATTACTGTTCCTTTTCCAACTGTTACGCCGGAGCCAATAATTGAATTATGTACTTCTCCGTAAATATCCGCACCGTTGCAGATGATACTTCTCTCCACCACTGAGTTTTCAGAAACATATTGCGGTGGAAGTGAACCGGAATTTGTATATATCTTCCAAAATTCTTCATATAAATTAAACTCCGGAATAATATCGATCAGCTCCATATTGGCCTCCCAATAAGAGCTTAATGTTCCTACATCTTTCCAATAACCATTATACTCATATGCAAACAGTCTTTTATGATTTTGATGACAATATGGAATAATATGTTTTCCAAAATCACAATTTGGCTGACTGGATAATTCTTTTAACGCATCCCGAAGTACCGGCCAACTAAATATGTAGATTCCCATAGACGCAAGGTTACTTCTCGGATTCTTCGGTTTCTCTTCAAAGTCTTCAATCTTCTTTTCACTATCTGTAATTACAATTCCAAATCTGCTTGCTTCCTCAATCGGAACAGGCATTGCTGCAATCGTAACGTCTGCATTGTTTTCTTTATGAAAATCAAGCATAACCTCATAATCCATTTTATAAATATGATCACCAGATAAAATCAAAACATAATCCGGATTGTATGTTTCCATATAATCTAAATTCTGGTAAATCGCATTTGCCGTACCTGTGTACCATTCACTGCTTGTACTCTTCTCGTACGGCGGCAATACTGTTACGCCTCCTACGTTACGATCCAAATCCCACGGGTTCCGATTCCAATATGTGTATTCAGTCGTAATGGCTGATACTGTGTCAATACTCCGACTGTATCAATTCCCGAATTGATACAGTTACTTAGCGGAAAATCAATAATTCTGTATTTACCGCCAAAAGCAACTGCGGGCTTTGCCACTTTTGCAGTCAGGACACCAAGACGACTGCCTTGTCCACCTGCCAACAGCATCGCAATCATTTCTTTTTTTATCATGTCATCGCCCCTCTTCCAGTAATAGTGTTATCATTACAGCATAACCATTTCATTTAGTGAACATTTTTTACAAATATTTTTCATAATTTTGAATTTTTTTATCTAAATATAACAAAAGGAAATGGCTTGGCTTTTTTCCATACAATAGTTATAATATAAGAGTAAATGGGAAAATATGATTAAAAAGTGAAAAAAAATAGAATAGGAAGTGTATTTTATGTATAAAATAAATTTTCAGACGCCGATCCATGTGCATTTTATAGGTATTGGTGGCATCAGCATGAGCGGACTTGCAGAAATCCTCTTAAAAGAAGGATTTACCGTTTCCGGCTCAGATAATAAAGAATCTGCCCTGACAGATCACTTAACTGAAAAAGGCGCTACTGTATTTTACGGTCAAAAAGCATCCAATATCATTGATGGAATCGACGTTGTCGTTTATACTGCAGCTATTCACGAAGATAATGAAGAATTCAAAGAAGTAAAGCGGAAAAATATTCCTATGCTTACAAGAGCTGAGCTTTTAGGTCAGCTTATGTTAAACTATAAAACACCGATTGCAGTAGCCGGAACTCATGGAAAAACCACAACAACTTCCATGCTGTCCCACGTTCTTTTGGCAGGAGAAAAAGACCCGACAATTTCTGTCGGTGGAATTTTAAAAGCCATCAATGGCAATATCCGTGTAGGAAATTCCGACGTATTCGTTACAGAAGCTTGCGAATACACGAATAGTTTCTTACATTTCTTTCCAAAGATCAGCATTATCCTAAACGTAGAAGAAGATCATATGGATTTCTTCAAAGATATTGATGATATTCGCAATTCTTTCCACGAATTTGCAAAACTTCTTCCAGAAGACGGTACTCTTATTATCAATCGTGAAATCGAAAAAATGGATACGATCACAGAAGGTCTTTCCTGCCGCGTCATCACCTATGGCTTGACAGAATGTGCAGATTATTCTGCTCAAAATATCACTTACGATGACATGGGACGTACTTCTTTTGATTTCTACCGCTATGGCGAATTTGCAGCACACATTACACTTTCTGTAACCGGAGACCACAATGTTTCCAATGCACTCTCCGCCATTGCAGCCGGTGAACTTACAGCTGTTCCTATGGAAGCTATTCAAAAAGGACTTCTATCTTTCACAGGAACAAACCGACGTTTTGAATACAAGGGCGAAAAAAATGGCGTAACGATTATTGACGATTATGCACACCATCCAACAGAGATTAAAGCAACTCTGACTTCTGTGAATCATTATCCACACAGAGAGACATGGTGTATTTTCCAGCCTCATACTTATACACGTACAAAAGCATTCTTCCATGAATTTGCAGAAGCACTTTCTCTTGCAGATCATATCATTCTTGTTGATATCTATGCCGCACGAGAAACAGACACTTTGGGAATGTCTTCGGAACTTTTGGCAGAAGAATTGAAAAAATCCGGAGCAGATGTATATTACTTCCCAAGTTTTTCTGATGTAGAAAAATTTGTCATGGAAAAATGTATCCACGGTGATTTGTTGATAACTATGGGGGCCGGAGACGTTGTAAACGTTGGAGAATCCATTCTTTCCCAATAGTTATCCCCATTATCCCCAATTTTTTTATCCACAAAAAAGCTGGGTTTTCCACGTAAAAGTTCTTTGTCCCAAACAATTCTGGTGTTATAATACGCATACACAAGCAGAGTATATTTATAATTGAAGGGATAGAAGATACAATGAAAACTTTAAAATTACGCAATCAATTTCAGACGGACTCGACTTTGATCGAGAATGAATTTATAGATCAGCATATGGTAGATGCTAATGGAGAATTTGTGAAGGTTTATTTATTCTTGCTTCGCCATTTGCACAATCCATGTATGCCTCTTACAATCTCAACGATTGCGGATTGCCTGCAAAATACAGAAAAAGATATTTTAAGGGCATTGAATTATTGGCAGAAAGAAGGACTTCTTGGAATTGAATATGATGCCAGTGGCAATATCAGCGGAATTGCTATGGGATCTGCATCTGTAGAAGAGGCAACTGTAGAAGAGGCGGTTATAGAAACAATTCCCGAACCTGTTCCTGCAAAAGTTATTGCTTCTGAACCTTCCCCTTCAGAGCCTACAAATATCGAACCATTTCGCAATCGTAAGGAATTGAAGTCTCTGCTTTTTGTTGCGGAACAGTATCTTGGGAAAACACTTTCTCCAAAAGATATAGAAACAATTAACTATTTTTATGATGGGCTTCATTTTTCAGCAGACCTGGTAGAGTATCTAATTGAATATTGTGTAGAAAATGGTCATAAAAGTATGCATTATATTCAAAAAGTTGCTCTTGCGTGGTCCGAAGCTAACATTTCAACTGTAGATCAGGCAAAAAACCATTCTTCTTTTTATAACAAAAACTGTTATTCCGTTTTAAATGCATTCGGGATCAAAGGAAGAGGGCCTGCAGCACCGGAACTTACATATATTAACAAATGGACATCTGAGTATGGATTTACATTGGACATTGTGATAGAAGCTTGTAATCGAACAATGGCCAAACTTCATCAGCCAAATTTCGAATATGCAGACTCTATTTTAAAAAAGTGGAGAACTTCCAATGTCCATCATTTATCTGATTTGGATCGTCTTGATTTGGCACATAAGCAAACTGTTGCTTCAAGAAAGTCCGAATCCCGTTCTTCCGGTAAAAATAAATTCAACAACTTTGAAGGTCGTACTTACGACTATGATTCTTTAGAAAAACAACTCTTAAGTCAGTAAAGGGAGATTATCGTGGCACTAACGAATGCTCAATATGATCTGATCATGCGCAGTTACGAAGAAAAGCAGCTGCGCAATCAGACTGTTTTACTTCAGCACTACAAAGAAATCTATGATAAAATACCGAAAGTAAAGGAATTGGAAAACTCCATTTCTTTTCTTAGTGTGCAACAAGCAAAAAAACTTTTAGATGGCGATACAAGCGCTTTGGATACGCTCCGCTCGCAGATTGGAGCGCTTCGACAAGAAAAATCAGCTCTTCTAAAAGAATATGGTTATCCGGAATATTACTTGGAAGAATCTTATGATTGTCCTTTATGTAAAGATACCGGATATATTGGCAATAAAAAATGTGCTTGTTTCAAAAAAGCAACTATTGAGTTGCTTTATGCGCAATCGAATTTAAAAGAAATTCTTAAAAAAGAAAATTTTGATACCTTTCGTCTGGATTACTACTCCGATAATTATGTGGATCCAAAAACCGGACGAAGCTCTCTTACCACAATGCGCGAAGCACTTGCAGTCTGCAGACAATTCGCAGAGCATTTTGGTGAAGAACCTCGCAATTTATTCCTTTATGGAGATACGGGAGTCGGAAAAACATTTCTCTCCAACTGTATTGCCAAGGAATTGATTGATAAAACTTATTCCGTCATTTACTTTACCGCTTTTGAATTATTCGACATCTTCGAAAAAAGTAAATTCGGAAAAGATGATGCGGCCGAAGCTATGAACGCTCATATCTTTGACTGCGATTTACTCATCATTGACGACCTGGGAACAGAGCTTCCTAACGCATTTACTACATCCCGGTTGTTCCTATGCTTGAATGAACGGCTTCTCAGAAGAAAATCTACAATTATTTCTACGAACCTTGCATTAGATACCTTTGTAGAGTACTATTCTGAACGTACATTCTCTCGCATAACAAGTAACTACAGGATGCTCAAATTAATTGGCGATGACATTCGCATTAAAAAGAAACTAATGAATAGGGAGGAACACTAATGTTACACCGTAAAGATCTCAATTATGAAAACATTCCAGTAGGAGCACTTGGAATCATTCCATTAATCGGCTGCAAAGACCGCTGTGCCAAAGTCAACGATTACCTTGTAAAATGGCGTAAGGAAAAAGCAGACGAAATTACAGATTCTGAAGTATTCAATGGATACTTAAAAGATTCTTACATCATCGATGCTCAGGTACCAAGATTTGGTTCCGGAGAAGCAAAAGGAATCATCAACGAATCTGTACGAGGAAAAGACTTGTATTTGATGGTGGATGTATGTAATTACAATATTAAATATTCTCTTTCCGGACATGAAAATCGTATGTCACCGGACGACCACTATCAGAACTTAAAAAGAGCCATTGCTGCAATCGGCGGAAAAGCAAGACGTATCAATGTTATTATGCCTTTCTTATATGAAAGCCGCCAGCACAAAAGAAGCGGACGTGAATCTCTTGACTGTGCTTTAGCGCTTCAAGAACTTGTAAGCATGGGCGTAGATAATATCATTACTTTTGACGCACATGACCCAAGAGTACAAAACGCAATCCCTCTTAGCGGATTTGAAACAGTTCGTCCAACATATCAATTTGTAAAAGGACTTCTCCGTACTGTACCGGATCTTCAGATTGACAGCAAACATATGATGGCAATCAGCCCGGACGAAGGAGCTACAGGACGTGCTATTTATCTCGCAAACGTTCTTGGATTGGATATGGGTATGTTCTACAAACGTCGTGACTATACAAGAATTGTAGACGGACGTAACCCTATCGTCGCACACGAATTCTTAGGTTCTGATGTCGAAGGAAAAGATGTTATTATCATCGACGATATGATTTCTTCCGGAGATAGTATCATTGACGTTGCAAAACAGTTAAAAGCAAGAAAAGCAAAACGTATTTTTGCTGCCGCAACATTTGGTCTCTTTACAAATGGTCTTGCAAAATTTGATAAAGCTTACGAAGAAGGTATCATTCATGGTATTTTAACAACAAACTTAATCTACCAGACACCGGAACTGTTAAGCAAACCATATTACATCAACTGTGATATGAGCAAATATATCGCTCTTATGATCGATACATTGAATCATGATGGTTCTATCAGCAGCCTTTTGGATCCAAATGAACGTATCCAGAACGTAGTAGAAAGATACAAACGCGGAGAAAAGATTCAATAATCAATTCCAAACAAAAAACGTTATGCAGCCACCGCCCGTCTGCATAACGTTTTTTTATTTCCATTCAATATTGTGATACGCAATACCGCACTTATCAAGCACCTCTTTTTCTCTCTTTTGGCAAGTAAAAATCAGCACTTGCCGCTTTCTTTTCGCAAGCCATTTCAGCATATATTCCAATCTTTTCTCATCATAAAACACAAAGGTATCATCCAAAATAATCGGCATTTCTTCTATATGAAGAACGTCTGCTGCCGCCATACGAAGTGAAAAATATACTTGTTCTATCGTACCCCGGCTTACCCGGTTGATCGGAACTCTCTTCTCTTCGGTCAAAAGTTCCATCTGCAGATTTTCATTGATGAAAAGTCGCTGGTATTTTCCACCTGTAATACACTCTATGATTTCTGAAGCTTTTTCATTGAGATTATGTCCGAGAGTTTTTTGCATCTGATAGGACAATTCTGTAAGCTTTTTAGATGCAAGATCAAGCGCCTGCTGTTTCTTCTCCCAGTCTTTATTTTCTTCACTCATTCCTTGCAGTTCTTCCAAGTACTCCTCCAAATTGCTATGCTCTACCTGCTTCTCACGCAAAGCTTCTGTCAAATGATCTTTCTCCCATTGAAGTTGTTCCATCTCTCGATTGATTTCTTTTATCTCGTTCTTTTTCTTCTTCCCATCTTTCGTACGGTTCCAAACATAAATTCCTTCTGCCAACGCCCCTACGATCATGATCAGATAATTCCACGGCCCCGGAACAAGAAGAAAAATGGCAATCAAGCAACCTAAGATCCCAATCACTTCAAACGGATGTACTCTCCATCTTGGAGCCTCCTGTGTCTTCTGCTCCGTTTGAATTTTTTCATCCATTTGTTCTTCGATATTAGAAATTTTCTGCTCTAATTTATGAATGTCTCTCCACACATAAGAAGATTCTAACGTCACTCGTTCTCTCTTCCTATCTGCCTTAATCAGTTCTTCACGAAAATGTTTTTCCACATTCTTTCGTTTTTCTTTCAAATGCTTCAATGCTTCTTCCAAGTGAATCTCTACATTCCCTGTGGAATAATAATTCGTCGCATAATCTTGAAGTTTCGCCGCCAGGCTCTGATTTGTTTCTGTCTTTAACTGCCCGATTGCAACTGTATTCTCAAATCCTTCCTGTGTCAATCCATCAAGAAGCATCTCCAAATCTCCATGCTCTAGAGAAAATTCTTCTCCGTCATCCTCACAGATTAGAGAAGCTGCTTTCGCGTATTTATCAAAATGTCTTTCTAAACGAAAATGTTTTCCTCCACATTCAAATCTCAGTACACCTGAATAAAAATTTGGATTTTCCCAAGGCTCATAACGACTAAATTCATCATTTGCAGCCGCACGCCCTCTCCCTCTTTCCATTCCAAACAACATACTTTTCAAAAATGTATAGAGTGTCGTTTTTCCAGATTCATTTTCTCCGTATATAATATTGAGTCCTTCTCCAAACTCTAATCTCTTCCCACTGATTTTTCCGAAATTCTTCACATTTATTTCAAGAAACCGCATATCTTATCCCCTTTTTGTCTCTAAAAGCGCCTCTACCCCTTCATAGAGCGCCATATACTCTATACTGTCTTTTGGAAATCCTGATAACGCCTCAATATAATTCCCAAGAAGATTATCTCGATTCTCTTCCTGCAATTTATCAAACCGATACGCAGGCTTTGTCTCATCTACAACTTCCAAAACATTCTCAAACGGATCCATATCATCCGTATCAAACACTGTATATTCTCCTCGAAAACCTGTCAGGATCACTTTATAAATATTTTGTATTCCCTGTTCTTGAATTTTTTGTTTCAGAAGATCCTTCGTTTCAAATTGCGTCATATTTTTGTTTACAGGCAGATTCATATGGATATATTCTCGCATTGCAAAAGGTATGAATTTCACATGCATTTTCCCTTGCTCCCACACTCCATAGACATAACCGTGTACTCCAGTATCATTCTTATCAATCGGCTCTAAAGCTCCTGCATATAATATCTTGTCTTCTTCCACGATTCCCGGCTTATGGATATGTCCCAAAGCGATATAATCATAGCCTAATGCCAAAAGTCCTGATTTTTGTAGCGGAATATGCTTCTCATCTCCTCCGTGAGCAAGCAAAATCTCACATTTCTGTTTCTTCCATGGCTTTGCTTTTTCATAAACATTTTCTTTGATCTCACGTTTATGATAACTTAACCCATACACCGCAGTTTCCAACTCCGGAAATTCCGCGCATTGAAGCCGGTCTCCGAACAACGGGAAAACATTTTTCGACCATTGAAACGTCCGATAATAAGAATCCCATTTCATATAGTCATGATTTCCTGCGATCAAAACTACCTTTGTCTTTGTAAGCTTTTGAAAAAGATAATCCACTTCTTTCAGCTCTCTCAGCAAAGGCTGTCGATGAAACAAGTCTCCAGCAATCAAAAGCAAATCAATTTGTTTCTTTTCGCATTGCTGAATTACTTTTTCAAAAGTATCCCAAATTTCTTTTGCTCTATGAGCGCTATATCTTTTTCCTGCGTCTGGATTTGCTCCTAAATGCAGGTCTGCTATGTGTATAAACTTCATGCTCCTCCCCCTTTGGCAAACACACGATAAAACGCGTTTGCTCTCTGTCACTTTCTGCACGGATTGTTCCACCATGCAACTCTACGATTTCCTTCGCAATTGCAAGTCCAAGTCCCGCACCACCAGTACTGCTGGATCTGGCATCGTCTACTCTGTAGAATTTTTCAAACAATCGTTCTAATTTTTCTGCCGGAACCTGGTCGCCTCGATTCGCAAACGTAATCTCTACAGCCCCATCTACTTCTTTTGCCAAAATCTCAATTAACGTATCCGGATAACAATACGAAATGGCATTCCTCAATAAATTATCAAATACTCTCGCCAGCTTATCCGGATCACCTTCTACTACAAGATTCTCCTCCGCATATACTTTGCAGATTAAATTTTTCTCACGTAATACCGCATATAATTCATCTGCCAGTTGTTCCAGCATCATACTCAGATTCAATTCCACTTTTTCAAGTTCTATGTTTTGCAGATTGAACTTTGTAATTTCAAAAAACTCACTGATCAGTTCACCTAGACGAATCGCCTTTTCCAAAGAAATGTGAGTATATCTCGCTCGCTCTTCTATCGGCATATCCGGATGAGTATCCAACATACTCAAATACGCTACAATAGAAGTAAGCGGTGTCTTCAAATCATGCGCCAAAAACACGACCAAATCATTCTTCCGGTTCTCAGCTTCTTCCGCTTCCAATTCTTGACGTTTCAATGTCTCTTTAATCTCATTCAAACGATTCTCTATCGGTTTTAATTCTGTGATCAAATGCACCGGTTCTTTCGATTCTGAAATAATATTTTCAATCCCTTTTTCAATCTGATGCAGATATTTTGTCATCTGTGATAATGCAATATAGAAAAACAAAGAAAATAATAACAGGAATCCTAATACCGTAAATAAATCTTTGTTATTTCCAATTAATTTCCAATATAATGCAATCGCCTTCTCCTGGCTTACATTACAACGAGTCAAAATCGTAACAAATGCCGTTCCAAAGCTATCATTATATACACCGTCAATCACATAACGCAGAAGAAAGGTTCCTACGAGAACTGTTAACGCTGTAACGAAAACAGTCTGCAATAAAACACTTAATTTTAATTTGCGATATTTATTCTTCAACTTTGTATCCAACTCCCCATACGGTCTTGATAAAATCTGATTTTCCGGTCGGCTCACTCATTTTTTCTCGTAAATGCCGGATATGTACCATTACTGTATTGTTGCTGTTTTTATAATACTGTTCTTTCCATACTGTTCGGAACAACTCTTCCGAACTGATCACCTTTCCACGATTCTCACAAAGTAACCATAAAATATCAAATTCAATCGGTGTCAATGTAAGTTCCTTATCGTAATATATACATTCATGAGAAGTTCGGTTCAAAAACAACGTGCCAAAGTCGATAATATCCCCTTCATTTTTCCCAACATCATTATACTGTGTATAACGTCGAAGCTGCGCCTTTACTCTTGCCACAAGTTCCAATGGGTTAAATGGTTTTGGAATATAATCATCTGCTCCTAATGTAAGTCCCGTAATCTTATCCATATACTCTACTTTTGCAGTCAGCATAATGACCGGAAATGTATACTTTTCGCGGATTTTTTTCAGAATCTCAAATCCATCAATATCCGGAAGCATCACGTCCAAAATCGCCAAATCAATTTTCGTATTCTTGATGCATGCAAGTGCATCTTCCCCTGTATAGAATTTGAAAATATTATACTGATCACTTTTTAAATAAAGTTCTACTATATCCGCAATTTCTTTCTCATCATCTACTACTAATATGTTCATACTCATTTCCTCTTTGTTTTTTAAAGGGCGTGGAAAAATCTTTCCCACGCCCCATTCTCTCTCTTATAAATCGCAGTTATTTACAGTTCTTGGGAACGGTATTACATCTCTGATGTTAGACATTCCCGTCAAATACATTACGCATCTTTCAAATCCAAGACCAAAACCTGCATGTCTTGTAGAACCGTATTTTCTAAGATCCAGATAGAACTGGTACTCTTCTTCCTTCATTCCCATTTCCTGCATACGTGCAAGGAGTTTGTCGTAATCGTCTTCTCTCTGGCTTCCACCGATGATTTCTCCAATACCAGGTACGAGGCAGTCTACTGCTGCAACTGTCTTTTGATCTTCATTCATCTTCATATAGAATGCTTTGATATCCTTTGGATAATCTGTTACAAATACCGGACGTTTATATACCTGTTCTGTCAGATAACGTTCATGTTCTGTCTGAAGATCGCATCCCCATGAAACTTTATAATCAAATTTATCGTTGTTTTTCTCCAAAATCTCAATTGCTTCTGTATACGTAACACGCGCAAATTCAGATGTTGCCACATTCTGCAAACGATCCAAAAGTCCTTTATCCACAAAAGCGTTGAAGAAGTTCATCTCTTCCGGTGCATTCTCAAGAACATAATTGATGATATATTTTAACATTGCTTCCGCAAGATTCATATCGTCTTCAAGATCTGCAAATGCAATCTCCGGCTCTACCATCCAAAACTCTGCCGCATGACGTGTTGTATTGGAATTCTCTGCTCTAAATGTTGGTCCGAATGTATAAATGTTACGGAATGCCTGCGCATATGTCTCTGCATTTAACTGACCACTTACTGTAAGACTTGTCTCTCTTCCGAAGAAATCCTGGCTGTAATCCACTTCGCCTTCTTTTGTCTTCGGAACATTTTCCATATCCATTGTTGTTACACGGAACATCTCTCCTGCACCTTCGCAGTCGCTTCCTGTAATGATCGGTGTGTGTACATATACAAATCCTCTCTCTTGGAAGAACTGGTGGATTGCATATGCGATCAATGAACGTACACGAAACACTGCCTGGAATGTGTTTGTTCTTGGACGTAAATGTGAGATTGTTCTCAAGTATTCGAAACTATGACGTTTCTTCTGAAGTGGATAATCCGGAGCAGATGCACCTTCTACTGTTACTTCTGTCGCTTGAATCTCAAATGGCTGTTTTGCCTGTGGTGTTGCAACTAATGTACCCTTTACGATAATTGCAGAACCTACATTTAACTTACTGATTTCTGTAAAATTATCCATAGAATCGTGATATACGATCTGTAAATTTTCAAAATAAGAACCGTCATTCAAAACAATAAATCCAAATGTCTTAGAATCTCTGATACTTCTTACCCAGCCGCCGACAGTAATTTCTTGATCGAGGTACTGCTCACGGCCCTTGTATAACTCTTTTACTGTTACTAATTCCATACCTCAAAACTCCTTTATTCTCGCTATAATTTCACTATTCTATATAGTATACCATGACTGTCAGTTTCCCGCAATCTGAGAAGGTATCTTTTTCTAAAAAGCTTACCGCTCTCGCACTGTGTACACCGTATTGATTATATGATATACTTTATTCGTAAGATGAAGAAAAATACAAAAAGATTATAACCTTTTTCGTAACTGTCAACACTCTCTTAAAGAAAGGATGTGTTATAATGCCATTACCACAACAAAGGCTCTATACTATTGACGATATTTATGCGCTTCCAAATGGAGAGCGTGCTGAACTGATTGATGGTCAGATTTATTTCATGACACCGCCAAGCCGAAAACATCAGCGTATTACTGTGGAACTAGCTACCACTATCAATAACTACATCAAACGCGAGAATGGTTCTTGTGAAGTCGACATTGCTCCATTTGCTGTATTTTTGAATGAAAATCAAACAAACTACGTTGAACCGGATATTTCTGTGATCTACGACAAAAATAAACTGACAGACAAAGGGTGTAACGGCGCCCCGGACTGGATTATCGAGATTGTCTCTCCTAGCAGCAGACGCATGGACTACTATACCAAATTATTCAAATATCGCACTGCCGGTGTTCGTGAATATTGGATTGTAGATATTGAAAAGGACAGAATCACAGTATATAACTTTGCATCTGAAGATACCAATGAATATACTTTTGTCGATAGCATTACTCCCGGCATCTATCCGGAATTAACCATTGATTTTTCCACACTATCTTTTTAAGACGGCGCTCATGCCGTCTTTTCTTTACTGTAATTTGTACTTTTTTTGTACTATTCTTGTTTTTTCTATCTCCTTGTGCTATACTAACCCACGTTACAAAGCCCACAAAAACAAGGTCTTACAAGGGTTTCGCCGATTTCCGGCGTAACGGGATGTTACAAAAGACATCCGCCGGATATCTTTCGTAACCGCTTAGGCGCGTGTGTTCGAGACCTTCCACACGTAAAACAAAACTAAAGGAGAAAACAGAATATGAAAAATCAAAAAGTAACATTCATGACACAGGCCGCAATGATTGCAGCCATCTATGTGGTGCTCACAATGATTTTTGCACCGATCAGCTATGGAGAAGTTCAGCTTCGTATTGCAGAGGCGCTTACGATTCTTCCATTCTTTACCCCGGCAGCTATCCCTGGACTTGCCATTGGCTGTCTGATCGCCAACATTTTAGGCGGAGCAATCCTTCCGGACATTATCTTTGGAAGCGTTGCAACATTGATTGGAGCAATTTTTACTTATGCTCTTCGTAACTGTAATAAATTTCTTGCACCGCTTCCACCAATTCTCGCCAACACAGTTATCGTTCCGTTCGTATTGGCATACGGCTATGGAGTCAATCTTCCAATTCCACTCATGATGCTGACAGTCAGCATTGGAGAAATTCTTGGATGTGGTGTGCTAGGCATGATTTTATTGACTGCATTGAATAAATATAGTTATAAGATTTTTAAAAAAGAGAAAATGGTTTAACAAAAAGGAACAGCAGTTTTTCACTCTGCTGTTCCTTTTCTATCTTATTTTACATATCCATAAAATGCATTTTGGCTGCCCGCCGTCATCTTTTTAACTTCTTTCTCTTCTGCCGTTACTTTTTTTCCGCTGGACGGATCGATATATGTAAAAGAATCCTCACTATATCCTGTAAGTAAAATCGCACGATCCATTCCTGTCATTGCAAGAACCGGCGTTCCTTTTCCAACTAGATAACATAATTGTTCTAACGTACAACCCGTCAGATCAACCGCTTCTCCTCCGGAATATTCCCCGAGAAGATCCAGCACCGATTTCCCTTTCGAAAGTTCTTCCTGTACATTTACATTCTGTTGTTCATAGAAAAACATCTGTCTCAAACAAGCTGACAAGGAACTTTCTCCCGGATTTAGCGCTAATGGAGATATATCTTCTATCTGATAAGATAGCATTCTGTTTCCTCTCTCCCACATCTTCGTCTGATTCGATGTCACAACTACTCCTCGTACTGTATCTGCTTTGCCAATGGCAATTCCGGCTTTATCATAGATTCCTTGAAGTTTTCCCATTCCATATACATAATAGTTGCCTTCCAATTCCGACTTCTCAAAATCTATCATAACCGCACGTTCAAAAAGCATCTGCTTAGGTTTGAGCAATTTCGGATTTCTGTCCTTAACTCCGTTCTTATCAGTAAGTCGCATCTGGAAACCTTTCGCCTTTGATGATAATTTTTCCAGTTGTATCTCTTTTTCTTTCTTTTCCTCATTATTTGTAATGGAATCCTGCGTTGTATTTTTATATCCATTCTCATACTTCACAGCCCGTTCCATTGTAATCATGTTATCAGAAACCCAAGCATCTTTGATATAAATCCCATCCACCTGGTAAGATTTTACAACTTCATTCTTCCCATTCCGTATTTCTAATTTGTAAAATGGAATCACTTCTTCGCCTGCTGCATCTTTTCCAGCATCAGATTCCCTACCTACTCCATACACAATATCTTCTTTTACAAATCCAAGAGGTCGAATCAGCTCTTCTTGTGGAACTTCTACGAGAAAACTCTTTTCTTTTTCCAGATTCCAAACTTCTATACAATCTGCATCTTTTAAGTTTCCATTCTTCTGGTATGCTACATATTTCCCATTCGCAGAAAAAACATACTGTCCTTCTTTTAAATGCTCCTGTATCACTTCTTTTTCTTGTGTTTTCAGATTTATCCTATAAAGCGTACCTTCAAAGACTGCATATAATGTATTGGAAGTCTTATTATAATACGTCAGATTACTCAGTCTTTGCTGAACGATCGCCCCTGAATTCCGGCTGGAAATAAACGCCTTTTCCTGTACATAACCATCTTCTATATTATAGTAATAGATAGCCGCGCCTGTTTGACCTTCATGTTCCCCTCGATTCATATAGCCATAAACCGCAAAGACCGTATTGCCCTTTCCGTCCATATCAAGGATTCTTACCGCATGATCATCTTTGTAGTTTCGGATATCATCATTTTCTGCATCTGCAAAACTGAATAACAAAGAAATTCTATTTTCTTCTTTATCATAATGCCACACTTCTCTTTCTTGAACAAAAGAAATATGATCGCCTTTCTCATTTGTTACATACGATACATTGTCATCTGTCAGACCAAGGAGCACTCCGTTTTTACTAAAGTTTTTCTCTTTTCCTTCAAACACTTCATTCATTGTTCTTTCATAAGACTCTAACGATGCTCTTCCTCTTAAAAATCTTACTTTAAAGAACTCTGTCACATGATAGAAATCTCCTTGTTTTTCCTCTTCGCCTGCTTTTACCTGGTATTTGAGCATGACAGAAGTATATGTTTCATTGCTTTCCTTAATCTCCCAAATAATATCTCCAACTGTCTGAACTTTGAGGTCTCTCCAGCCAATGTTCTTCAGATCCGAAGCCAAAGTAACTCTCTGTAATCCATTTCCTTCCGGAGCTCCGTCTGTACTATAGTAGTCTTCCAGCTCTGCAATGGAACCTTCTTCCATAGCTGTTTTATGAAAATACTCTGCGAATTCAAGGCATTGCTGTACATTAAACTCTGCTGCTCGAATTACTCGCATATAGTAATAAATCTTTTCTTCATTTTCTGTGACAAGAGTGATGCGCAATACTTTCTCTTTTCCATCGGAAATGCTATCTCCTAATTCTAATTTTACCGTATTACTCACTTCACTTATGGTTTCGCTTTTCAACACATCTTTTCCATCCAATGTCATGATTTCATACTTGAATGAATGAATCTTTCCTTGATAGCCTTGAATATCCGCTGTTACAGAAGTTCCTACAGAAATCGGCAGAATCTGATCTCTCATCGTTGGAATATCCATTTCTTGTGTGTATCCGGCAAGCGGATTCACGGAATAACCGGATTCCTCAAAAGAAATCACCGGAAGTTTCGCACTTCCCATATCTGCTGTCATATCATCTGTCCCTTGATTCAAAATGATACTAAAGCCTGTAAGCGCTGCTATAAATACAAGAAGCAGCACAACAACTGTAATCACTCTTTTTTTCATCTATAACTCCCCTTTATCTTCTAAAAGTCTCCCCAACATTGGAGAAACATGCAACTGTTTCTCACAATTTTTTATCTCTTCTTTGTTTGCTTTCTTTTTCCCCGTCTTCACCGCACGAATCAGAATATTCTTCGGTGTATGCTCCATATCGATAAATTCTAAGATCTGTGCATCATAACCTTCTCCCTCCAGATACTCTGCGCGAAGCGCATCTGTGATGAGCGCTGCCATTCGTTCTTTGATCAAACCATATTTTAAAACCGGCGCTAACATATCGTTCTGAATCTGCCCGTTTAATTCATGTTGGCAACACGGAACCGATAAGATTACTTTCGCATTCCAGCCGACTGCTTTTGCGAGGGCAAAATCTGTTGCCGTATCACATGCATGTAAGGTCACAACCATATCTACCTCATCAACACCTGTATAATCCGCAATATTGCCTTTCAAAAACTTCAGTTTCTCATATCCATACTTTTCGCTTAATTCATTACACAACCGGATCACATCTTTTTTCAGATCCAAACCGATAATTCGAATATCATACCCCTTCAATTCGTGCAAGTAATAATACATGGCAAATGTGAGATAAGATTTTCCACAGCCAAAGTCTAAAATAGTCACTTCTTTGTCCTTCGCAAGCTGCGGTAAGATGTCTTCAATAAATTCGAGAAAACGATTGATCTGCCTAAATTTATCGAATCGACTCTTCACAATCTTCCCATCTGCCGTCTGTACCCCAAGATCATAAAGGAACGGTACTTTCACTCCCTCTTCCAAAATATATTTTTTAGAACGATTATGGGATAAATCTACCTTCTTGACCTCTCCTTTGACTCCTTTTTTCTGTACTGTCACTTTCCCCTTTTTGCTAACCAAAATTGTGTAATTTACTGTCTTTGTCATCATCTGAAGCTGCTTAAACAGTTCCATATACTTCTGTACTTTTATCACAGCCTCTTCTGCGCTTACATTTTCATGAAATGCCTGATTGTTTTCAAACGCCTCGAACTGAAATATCAGTTTCTCTTTCACGAGCATCGGGCGAATCTTTACCTTCGTAACTCCACCTTTTTCTCGTGGATTACTGATTGTTCCGCTTATAAAATCTAATGTAAAACATTGCTCTAAAACCGCTCTGATTTCTTCCATTTTCATACCTTCTATATCTATATCAATTTGTTAAAATATCTTTATATGCATTTTCTATTGTAATGCCAATTCTCCATAAACGCAACAGAAAAGACAGGGAACTTTTTGAATTTTTCCCTGTCTTTTTTCTCTTCATTACTCTTTTGTTTCGTCCACTTCTTTGTACATCTCCGACCTTGCTTTTTCAGCCTTTTCTGCCCACTCCGGCTTCTCTACTTTTGGTCGAATCCGTGGAAAACTGATCATAACTTTAAACAGATCTCCATCTACATAAAGCTTAAATTCTCCACCCTGCATCTTTGTTAGATTCTGAGCGATTGAAAGTCCAAGTCCGCTTCCTTCTGTCGTTCTCGACACGTCGCCTCGTGTAAATCGTTCCATCAGCTCATCTGCTGTGATATTCAGCGGATATTCCGATACATTTTTCAAAGAAAATAATACAAGATTCTTATTCATAGAGAGATCTGCATATACTCTCGTTCCCGGCATCGCATATTTTGCCGCATTATTGTAAACGTTCTCGATAACACGCCACATACGACGACCATCTACTCGTACAATTGCCGGTTCATCCGGAACTGTTACAACTGCTGTTAAGTTTTTCTTTTCAAATTTCTCTGTAAACTCTCCGGTTGTCTGGTGAATCATTTCCACAAGATTCAAATTAATAAATTCCAAGTTGATATTGCCGGAGCTGATCTTAGACGCTTCTACAACATCTTCGGTCAATGTTTTCAAACGCTGAGATTTCTGATCTAAGATGTCCAAATATCTCTGAATCTTCGGATCTTCAAAGTGCTCTTGTTTCAAAAGCCCTACATAGTTAATAATAGAAGTAAGCGGCGTCTTAATATCGTGAGATACGTTGGTGATCAGATCGGTTTTTAATCGTTCGTCTTTCAAACTCTTTTCCACCGCATTTTGGATTCCTTCTCCGATGTGATTGACCATCTCTGCCATCTCTTTATTCTCACCGGTCAGGTTATCCACCGGAATTTTGTAGTCCGTATCTCCTGCCGCAATCTTCATAATACCTTTTTTAATCCGCGTCTTCTCAATCGCAAGTTTCGCAAGATAAAGTACTGCCGCTACATCTACCGCCATGGCAAGAAGTACAAAGAAACCGCTTCCTGTCAGTACCATAAAGTTTACAAGGAACAATCCAACACCTGCTACGATCAGCTTCGTAATACTGCTTCGATTCTGCCAAATATATTTGACCATCTTGCACAACAATTTCGTTAAGCTGTTCTTCCAAAGAGTCTTTGCTTTCAATACTCTGACAAGACTTAAATATACCGTTAAGAAGCAAGCACATGTCATCGCGGCCGCCGCTCCAACTACGAACATCGCATCTCCCGCAATCTGTCCTCTCTGCAACACTTCGTTCCAGTTGTATATATACCCATCTACAAGATTAAGCGGCAGTGCGATCACAAGCGAGGTTCCTATCATAAGGCAAAGCCAGATTTCCGTCTTCCACTTATCAAAAAACAGTAATTTGATTCCGTCTTCTCCATTACTATGACCTGCCACAGCTGTTAGCCAGATCAGGCAGATTAAAAATACAATAATAGACAGACTGCCAATGATGAGCACTTGATCTACCCACGGCATATATTTTACATAGGACTGATTTCGCTCATAAAACTCATCTTGAATCGGATACATCGTGTCCACAGAGACTATAAAGCGATAATCTTTACTATAATTTAAATGTGAAGACACTCCGCGTTTCCATTGATACAAAGAGATATTATCAGAAGGCAGGTTTGTCTTACAATCTGCAAGTGTTGGAGCGATATCGACATATTTCCCCTTACTTGTGAGATCGCTATCGATTGCCTCGGCGCCTGTAGCTTTTATCTCCTTTGCGTTTGCTCCATTGAATCGTTCGATATTACTTTCCACTTCACCTGTTTCATAATCTATCAAAAGAAACTTCAAATTCGTTTCCCCATTCGCATACAGCTCTCCAGTATTTTCATAAGTTGAATAGTAATCCTGCAATGCCACAGCTTCCTGTTCGATCATGATAACCATCTCATTAAGTTTTCCATTCCACTTCTTCGACTCATTGGCAAGTTCCTGCAAGGATTTCCCGGATACTGTTTTTAGATTTTTGTAAATTCCATGATCCATATACCAGACTTCGGTATACACCTGTTTTCCATCTTTATCTACCACTTCACCTTGTGGTGATATCTCGGCGTCTTGAATCTCTGACAGCACTTCCTCTGTTTGAAATCCACTCTCTTCTTCCTCCGGAAAACGATACCCGTTTTCCCTTACTTCACGTATAAATTGTTCTTCCGTCAAATAATGGTATTTCATGCTCTCTTCCGGTCTCTGACAAACGAGAATCTCTGTACGGTTTTCTTCCAGTCCAATCAAATCTTTCAGTTTGAAGCTCAATTCGCCCGGTTCTTTGGCAACTGTGCTATCCTTTGCAAACTGCTCAATATCAATCACTTTTTCCGGATCATATTTTCCTTCTGTGCAAAGAACTTTCTTATAACCTGACAAAGCCAGAATATCCCATGCTTTTTCTTGTAATGCATTGGAAAATCCTCTTGTATCTTCATACTTTCCGGTTCCTTTATCCAAGAAAATCTGACCGTAATCTTGTCCCGGATAGAATAAACCGATTCCGATACAAATCGCCAACGCTACCGCAGACACATGAGCCGCTAACAACAGGAGTCCTTTACACACAGAAGATTGATACCATTTTTTCATAGATACTCCCTTCTAAAGTTTTTCTATCTTATAACCAACTCCCCATACAACCTTCAAATATCGTGGTTCTTTCGGATTGATCTCTATCTTCTCACGGATATGGCGAATATGTACCGCCACCGTATTATCCGCTCCGATTGCATCTTCGTTCCAGATACTTTCATATATTTGATCGATAGAAAATACTTTTCCCTGATTTTTTACCAGTAACAATAAAATATTATATTCAATAGGGGTAAGCTTCACGGTCTCACCGTCAACTGTTACCTCTTTTAAGTCATCGTCAATTGTAAGCCCTCCGACAGTATAGACAGATTTCTTTGTGTCCACTACCGTACTTCCAAGCTTTGTATACCTGCGAATCTGAGATTTTACTCTCGCCACAAGTTCCAACGGATTAAATGGTTTCGTAACGTAATCATCTGCCCCTACATTTAATCCTAAAATCTTATCTGCATCTTCTGATTTTGCAGACAGAATAATGATCGGCAGACTGTTTTCTTCGCGAATCTTAAGTGTTGCCCGAATTCCATCCAGTCTCGGCATCATCACATCAATTACAAGTAAGTCTACATTTTCTTTCTTTAATACCTTTAACGCTTCTTCGCCATCATAGGCTTTCAATACGTTATACCCCTCTTGTGTCAAATATATTTCGATCGCTTCTACGATCTCTTTGTCATCATCACATACTAATATATTGTACATTTTCATCACCTCCCTTGTAGTATACAAGATTATCAGATATTTTTTAAGAGCAGATGATAAAATTTCTTAAGAATCTTTTAATATCTTATTCATTGTAATTATTCTGACAATTGAGTATAATAAATTTAATTTTTAACACTATAAGGAGGGTATGTATGAAAAAGGATTTAGCAAAAACATTATTTGAAGTCACTCCGAAAATCAAACAGCTTGCTGATCTCTGTGAAAAAAATAATGCGATAGATCGTGAACTTTATACACAATATGATGTCAAAAGAGGTCTCCGCGATCTTAACGGAAAAGGTGTTCTTGCAGGTCTCACCAATATTTCCGACGTTTGCGCGAAGAGAATCGTCAATGGTGAAGAAGTGCCTTGCGCCGGCAATCTGTATTACAGAGGTTATAACATTAAAGATCTTGTATCAGGTTTCTTAACCGACGATCATTTTGGTTTTGAAGAAATTACATATCTTCTTTTATTTGGTGAACTTCCAAACAAAACAGAATTAGAGGAATTTAAACAGACTTTAATTGAAAGACGTACTCTTCCGCCGACTTTCGTAAGAGATATTATCATGAAAGCGCCGAGTAAAGATATGATGAACAGTCTTTCTAGATCGATTCTCAATCTTTATTCCTATGATGACAACGCAGATGATACTTCTATTCCAAATGTACTGCGTCAATGTCTGAACTTGATCAGCCAATTCCCAATGATGATGGTATATGGCTATCATGCATACAACTATCGTATGGGACAGGATTTATATATCTACGCGCCAAAACCGGAGCTTTCTACTGCAGAAAATATTCTTATGATGCTTCGCGAAGATCGAAAATATACAAAATTTGAAGCAACTGTCCTTGATATGGCTCTTGTACTCCACATGGATCACGGCGGAGGTAACAACTCTACATTTACAACCCACGTAGTTACATCCTCCGGCACGGATACTTACTCCACAATGGCCGCTGCCATGGCTTCTCTGAAGGGACCAAAACACGGCGGCGCCAACATCAAAGTAACTTCCATGTTTGCAGATATGAAGGAAAAACTTACGGACTGGACAGACAAAGATCAGATCCGTCAATATCTCATCGATCTTTTGGACAAAAAAGCTTTTGATCAGAAGGGATTAATCTACGGAATGGGACATGCGATTTATTCTGTCTCTGATCCAAGAGCGGAGATTTTCAAAGACTTTGTAAAGAAGCTTGCCGTAGAAAAAGGTTACGAAAAAGAATATGCACTCTATGAAACTGTGGAACATATGGCTCCGGAAATCATCAGCGAACGCCGCAAAATGTATAAAGGTGTCAATGCCAACGTAGACTTTTACAGCGGTCTTGTATATGAAATGCTTGGTCTTCCAAAAGAACTGTACACTCCTATCTTTGCCGCTGCACGTATCGTCGGCTGGAGCGCACATCGTTTGGAAGAATTGAAAAATGTGGACAAAATCATCCGTCCGGCATACAAACCACTTGCTCCTTACAGAGATTATGTCAAAATGGAGGACAGATAAGCTATCATGAAACAACATTTTTATTATCCTTCTCAGGATGGTCAGACTCAGATTCATGCCATTGAATGGATTCCTGAAGGTAAGGTAAAAGCCATCCTTCAGATTTCTCATGGTATGGTGGAATACATAGAGCGATATGACGAATTTGCCAACTACCTAAACACGAGAGGATATTACGTTGTCGGGCAAGATCATCTTGGTCACGGAGAATCTGTATTATCGGAAGAACTGCATGGTTATTTTGGTAAAGATCAAGGAAATGAGTATGTAATCGGAGATATTCATCAATTGCGACAGCTTACTTCCGAAAAGTATCTGGATATTCCTTACTTTATGTTAGGACATAGTATGGGATCATTCTTGACTCGTCAGTATCTTACACTGCATGGGAGCGGACTTGCCGGCGCTATCATCATGGGTACCGGCAATCAGCCATTGTTTCTTGTCAAACTTGGTAAATACTTGTGTCGTATCGTGGCTGCAATCAAAGGCTGGACCTATCGAAGTACTTTTGTTAATAACATGGCATTTGGCGGCTATAATAAAAAATTTGAACCAGCCCGTACAAGTATGGACTGGTTAAGCAGAAATTCCGAAAATGTTGACAACTATTTAAAACACCCTTGGTGTACCTTTACATTTACTGTAAATGCTTATTATCATATGTTTCGAGGTATGGAACACCTTCTGAAAGAAGAAAACTTCCAAAAAATACCAAAGGATCTTCCTGTATTTTTTGTTGCAGGAAAAGATGACCCTGTTGGCAACTTCGGAAAAGGTGTTGTACAGGTCTATAAGAAATATAAAAAAGAATTTACCGATGTTTCTCTAAAACTTTATGAAAAAGACAGACACGAAATTCTAAATGAAATTGACCGAAAAAAGGTATTCCAAGATCTATATGCCTGGATGGAAAAAAGAAGACGTAAATAAGACTTCTCGTATATTGAGCCGGATTTTTCCGGCTCTTTTTTCATTTAAAATTTCTTTTCAAATAAGACTCTGCTGGATTCATGGGCAGGATAAGCTCCAAGCGTTGTTTTCGTTTTCTCATAGAGCCCATGAAAATCACTTCCTCCGGTCATAAATAATCCGAATTTCTCCGCTTCTTCTCTCACCTTTCTCCGATGTTCCTCGTGATGAGACGGATGGTTATACTCAATTCCCTTTAATCCAGCTTCTACAAGTTTCGGAAGAAGAGAAAAATTATTCTGCTGCCCCGGATGCGCCAACACCGCAATTCCTCCGTCCGCGCAGATTGCCCGCACACATGCTACTGCGTCCGGATATTCCACATCAAAGCTGCACGGTCCTCCATTTTTGAATTCCTTATAATATACGTCTCCAAAAATTTCATCTGTTTGACCTGTTTTCATCAAATATGCTAAGATGTGTTGTTTATAAATAGCGCTCGTTGTTAATTTTTTTATTTCTTCTACGTCTGCTCGATACCCAATCTTATTCAAAACTTCAATGTATCGATAGCCATTCTCTGTCCGTTTTCGTAAAGTCTCCGCGCCAATCTTTTCTATATGAGATACCCCTGTATAATTATATCCTAAAATATGGACGCGCACTCCAGCTTGCGAATCATACGCTGACATCTCAACTCCCGGAATTGCCTGGATTCCTTGTTTTTTCGCTTTCTCTATATATTCTTCTGTTCTTTGCGTTGTATCGTGATTTGTAATGGACAGATGCGTGATTCCCATGTGCTTGGCCATATCCAAAATTTCTTCCATATCCTCACTTCCATCTGACACTTTTGTATGTAAATGTAAATCTGCTTTGTACATATTTTTCCTCCGCTCTTCATTTTTAGTAGTATTATACAACATATTTTTATGTTATACTAGGCGTATGAAACCGGATACTTACTCGTATCCTTATCTATATAAAACTTAACAAGTAGGAGATAATTTTATGAAAGAGCCATTTTTAGGCAATCCACAAAATACTATTGCAGTATTACAAAAATATAATTTTACATTCCAAAAAAAATTCGGACAGAACTTTCTCATCGATACCCATGTACTTGATAAGATTATTGATTCTGCTGAAATCACAAAAGATGACCTCGTTTTGGAGATTGGACCCGGAATCGGAACAATGACTCAGTATTTGGCATATAAGGCCCGCCAGGTCATTGCTGTTGAAATCGACAAAGCATTAATACCAATCCTGGAAGATACCTTATCCGATTACGATAACGTGATGATCATCAATGATGATGTATTGAAAGTGGATATTGCCTCCCTTGCAGAAACTTACAATCACGGAAAACCGATTAAGGTTGTAGCAAATTTACCATACTATATTACTACGCCGATTATCATGGGATTATTTGAAAGCCATGTTCCGGTGGAAAGCATCACCGTTATGGTACAAAAAGAAGTTGCTGACCGTATGCAGGTTGGTCCGGGAACGAAAGATTACGGCGCCCTTTCCCTTGCCGTTCAATACTATGCCAAACCATACATTGTGGCAAACGTCCCGCCAAACTGTTTTATGCCAAGACCAAAGGTGGGTTCTGCTGTCATCCGGCTTACAAGACACCAGGAACCTCCTGTCAGCGTAAAAGACGAGAAACTGCTATTTAAAATCATTCGCGCTTCCTTTAATCAGCGCCGAAAAACTTTAGCAAACGGATTAAACAATTCGCCAGAGATCCATCTTCCGAAAGAACTGATTACAGAAGCTATCGAAGAATTAGGAAGAGGCGCAAGCATTCGCGGAGAAGCGTTGACATTGCAAGAATTTGCCACTCTGAGCGATATCATTAGCAATAAATTATAAAGCTTTGCTTCTTTGCAAAGATATGATTTCATTTAAGAAAGGAGACGTATTATGGAGTATCA
Organism: uncultured Lachnospiraceae bacterium; assembly: GCA_900550235.1. Taxonomy (GTDB): domain Bacteria; phylum Bacillota; class Clostridia; order Lachnospirales; family Lachnospiraceae; genus Faecalimonas. The sequence goes on along the minus strand of URRQ01000009.1, from coordinate 6,247 downwards.
GATCAAAGGAGACACTTTACCGGTTGTAATCTGCCACTTGGAAGCAGGTGAAAAAATGATCACAGAAGGAGGCGCCATGTCGTGGATGTCCCCGAACATGCTCATGGAAACTACCACAAACGGAGGAATCGGAAAAGCATTTGGCAGAATGTTTTCCGGAGAAAAGATTTTTCAAAACGTTTATACTTCACAAGGCGGAAAAGGATTGATTGCATTTGCATCCAGCTTCCCGGGTTCCATTAAAGCTTTCCAAATCTCCCCGGGAAATGAAATGATTTTCCAAAAAAGCGCCTTTCTCGCTGCAGAAGCCGGAATAGAACTATCCATTCATTTTCACAAAAAATTAGGTTCCGGACTGTTTGGCGGTGAAGGATTTATTCTGCAAAGAGTATCCGGATATGGTACTGTATTTGCGGAATTTGATGGACATCTCGTTGAATATGAATTACAACCTGGACAACAGATCGTGGTAGATACCGGACAACTTGCTGCACTGACACCAAGTTGTCAGATGGATATTCAAGCTGTAAAAGGTGTTAAAAACATGGTATTCGGTGGTGAAGGCATCTTCAATACACTGATTACAGGTCCTGGACGTGTATGGTTGCAGACAATGCCAATCAGTAATGTGGCCGGAGTGCTTCGTCCATATCTTCCCACAGGAAACTAAATTGGATTTTTTTACGGATTTTATTTCCGATTTATGATATCTTAATATTTTTTCGATTTCCTTAAGATATTGCACATACTTTGGACACATTTTCCGATTATACTAAGAGTCAGATAGTTGTTAAAGCAACTATCACCCCCCTCATAAAGTAAAACACATCCCTGAGATGGGATGCAAACTTTACTCTCATTCCTTTAAATTAATGAAAAGCCTGCCGGTTAGCCGACAGGTTTTTTCATGTCTTGATTTTCCCTTTTCTTCGTGATATATTCATGTAAAAAAGGAGAGAACATTATGAAAGTTATTATGTATGGAACAAACGCCTGCCCTGACTGCGTAAATGCTGAGGCGCTCTTAAAAGAACATCATATACAATATTTATATTTAGATTGGACAAACAATATTGGGAATCTCAAACGCTTCTTAAAGTTGCGTGATACAAATCCTTTATTTGATGAACCAAAGCAAAAAGGAGCCGTGGGTGTGCCATGTTTTCAATTGGAAGATGGGACATTGACTCTTGATATCAACGATATATTAAAATCTTAAACTGTTCTTAAGAAATTTTCGATTTCTTTTATTGTTAAAACATATTTTAGACATATTTTTCTTATATACTAACATCAAGATAGTTGATAAACAACTATCGCCCCCCCTCATAAAGTAAAGCACATCCTTAAAATAGGATGTCGCACTTTACTCTCATTCCTTTAGATAATAAGTAAACTGGAGACCCGCTAGTCCTTGTGGCTAGCGGGCTTTCTCTATTTGCAGAAACTATTTAGATTCTGATAACACATATAAATCAAAGAATACTTTCCAAATAACAAAGTAAACCTTCTTTGGTTAATGGCTCACAATGACTAAGTATGCAATAATCACAATCCGTAGATTGAATCATCTGCATCAAAGAACGTAATTTTTCCTTATCCATATAGCCGTCATGAAAGAAATCTTCACTTGTTGAATCCCCTAAAAACAGCACTCTTTCTTCCGGTACATAAACACAAGTGGTATCTTCTGAATGTGGCGATACAGTATGAAATACTTGGGCAGTGATGCCTCCTAAATCCAAAGTTATTACATCTGAAAAAGATAAATCTGACAGCACAATGTTTAACTGATCTTGTCCACAATATTCTTTTCTGAAATGAACATCTTCATTTTTCAGAACTTCAATGTAATGAGTATCTTTTGCCAGTTCTTGCTGCTGTTTAAGAAACTCATTCGTTTTGTCATGAGCGATACTTATCCCACTGATTGTATGCATGCCAAAAGTATGGTCATAATGCCAGTGTGTAATTACCGTGAAATCAGGTTTCTTTAAATGTTCTGACGCAAGTTCTTTGTAGAAATCCTGAACATGAGAGGCCGAATATCCCGCATCAATCGCCAAAGATAGTTTATCTCCTTTAATATAAGCTAACATCGGTCTGTCAACTTCCGGTTCATGTTCTAAAAAATATATTCTTTCAGTTAATTTGTTTAATCCCACCTTTTTCTCACCTTTCATGTGATAATTCTATAGCAGTACTTGTATTTTTCTCACTTCTTTTTATAATCATATATAAGGGCACCATTTATGTCAATCTTAAATAGAAGTGAGGTAGATATCATGAGGAAGAAACTAAATATTACCGAGGGAATTTTTCCAATGCCGGTTCTAATGATCGCAACGTACAATGACGATGGAAGCGTCAATGTTATGAATGCCGCTTGGGGAATGATGCAGGAAAGAGGTCGTGTCGCTCTAAAGCTGACAGAGACGCACAAGACTGTAAAAAATATCAAAGCTCGCGGTGCATTTACTGTGAGCATCGCCGATGCCGCCCATGTAGTTGAAGCCGATTATTTTGGTATCGCATCCGGAAATAAGGTGGAAGACAAACTCAAAGAAAGCGGACTTACCGCAACAAAATCAGAACTTGTAGACGCTCCGATCATCAATGAATTTCCTCTCTGCATGGAATGTAAATTTATAGAATATCAAAATGATACATATGGCTGTGGAGTGATTGGTCAAGTTGTCAACGTTACTGCCGATGAAAGCGTTATGGTTGACGATAAGATTGATATGTCCTTAGTAAACGCTATTGCATTTGACCCGTATACTCACGGTTATTATAAAGTAACCGAAAGAGTTGGCGAAGCTTTTAACGATGGCAAAAAATTAAAAAAATAAAAATATATATCATATGCAAAAATACCTGCCAGAAATAATCTGACAGGTATTTTATACTCTTTATTATGACAAGCCGTATACTTCTCTTGCATTTTTTTCTGTTTGACGAATGACTTCTTCTGTTGTAACACCTTTAATCTGAGCAATTTCTTCAGCTACACGCTTAAGATTGATTGAAGAATTTCGCTTCCCACGATTAGGTGTTGGTGCAAGATAAGGAGAATCTGTTTCTAAAACAATTCGATCCAGTGGAAGTTCTTCTACCACTTCTTTCAACTTTTTCGCATTTTTAAATGTCACTACACCGCCAACTCCGATATAGAATCCCATTTTCACATACTCACGTGCCATCTCTTTTGAATAAGAGAAACAATGAATAATCCCTCGAAGTCCCTGTGCGTGTTCTTTCATAATCTCCAATGTGTCTGCTGCCGCCTCACGGCTATGGATATTAATTGGCATATCAAACTCTCTTGCCAATTTCAACTGTTCGATAAACCATTTCTTCTGCACGTCGTGGGATTCATTATCCCAATAATAATCCAAACCGATTTCTCCAAGAGCAACAACTTTTTCGTTCTCAAGCTGTGACTTTAGCCACTGAAAAGTTTCTTCATTCAAATCTCCGACATGGTCTGGATGCACGCCAACCGCAGCATATATGAATGGATATTTTTTCGCAAGTTCCACGGAGGCTTTGCACCCATGCAAACTTGCACCCACGTTTACGATCGTTCCCACACCATTGTCAGCCATACTTTTCAGAAGCTGCTCTCTGTCCTCATCAAACTGCTCATCATCATAATGTGCATGTGTATCAAATATCATGTCTTCCTCCTTAATTGGGGACGTAGTATTTTGTTATTTTACTACGTCCCCAATTAACTTTTACTATGTCCCTTTTTGTATTTTAACCTGTCCCTTTCTAAATTCCCCTACTATTTTACTCCACTTTTAGTAACGGGGACACCCTTTATCGCAATTAGGGACACACCATTTTCCAATTGGGGACGTACCCTTTTTACAATTCACTACGTCCCTAACAGATTTCTGCTCCAGCCGGCATATTTTTCTCTGGTGTCATAAGAGACAGATTCCCTTCTGCATCTTCTGCGCAAAGGAGCATTCCTTCTGATAACACTCCTGCAAGTTTCGCAGGTTTTAAGTTTACAAGAACCATTACTTTCTTTCCAACCATTTCTTCCGCAGAATACTGTGACTTAATTCCGGACACGATCTGTTTTACCTGACTTCCAATCTTTACTTGAGAGCAAAGTAATTTTTTTGATTTCTTTACTTCTTCACAAGCAATGATCTCTCCAACCTGGAACTGCATTTTTCCAAAGTCTTCAAATGTAATCTCTTCTTTTGGTTCGATATCGATCACATCTTCTTCTACAACTTCTTCCTCTACAACCGGTGGATGAAGTTCTTCTACTTTTTTCATCACTTCTTCAAGGTCTAATCTTTGGAACAAAATTTCCGGTGTTTCTGTTACTTTTCCATCGCCAAGCTGTGCAAGGATTTTCTCTGCTGTTTCCGGCATAAACGGTGCAATTGCTTCCGCACCTTTTTTAATGCTTTCAATCAAGTTATAAAGGACTGTTTCCAAACGGTCTTTTTTATCTTCTTCTTTTGCAAGTGCCCATGGCATTGTCTCATCAATATACTTGTTGCAGCGTTTGAAGAGATTGAAGATTTCTGTCATTGCATCTGCAACACGGAGTTTATCCATCTTTTCTTCTACAAGCGCCGGTGTTTTTTCTACAAATGCTTTTAAGTCAGCATCCACTTCTTCTACAACACCTTTATCTGTTACAACTCCGCCAAAGTATTTGTTTGTCATAGAAATTGTTCTGTTTACAAGGTTACCGAGTGTATTAGCTAGATCTGAATTTAAACGTTCTACCATAAGTTCCCATGTAATCACACCATCATTTTCAAATGGCATCTCATGAAGAACAAAGTAACGTACCGCATCCACACCGAATAAGCTTACAAGCTCATCTGCGTAAATGACATTTCCTTTGGATTTACTCATCTTGCCATCACCTTGGAGTAACCACGGATGTCCGAAAATCTGTTTTGGAAGCGGCAGATCCAATGCCATTAAGAAAATCGGCCAATAAATCGTATGGAAACGAATGATATCTTTTCCGATCAAATGTAAATCTGCAGGCCAGTCTTTCTTAAACTGCTCTGTGCTCTCACCATCACAATCATATCCAATACCTGTGATATAGTTTGTAAGAGCATCTAACCATACATATACCACATGCTTTGGATCAAAATCTACCGGGATTCCCCATTTAAAAGAAGTTCTAGATACGCAAAGATCCTGAAGTCCCGGTAATAAGAAGTTGTTCATCATCTCGTTTTTACGAGATACCGGCTGAATAAATTCCGGATGTGTATTGATATGCTCGATCAATCGATCTGCATATTTACTCATCTTGAAGAAATATGCTTCTTCTTTTGCAGGCTGCACTTCACGTCCACAATCCGGACATTTCCCATCTACTAACTGAGATTCTGTAAAGAATGACTCACATGGTGTACAGTACATTCCTTCATAATGTCCTTTGTAAATATCTCCTTGATCGTACAATTTTTTGAAAATCTTCTGCACTTGTTTCTCATGATAATCATCTGTTGTACGGATAAATTTGTCATAAGAAGTATTCATTAAATCTGCGATTTCTTTTACCTGTGCAGCTACTCCATCAACGAATTCTTTTGGTGATACACCTGCTTCTTCTGCCTTTAACTCAATCTTCTGACCATGCTCGTCAGTTCCTGTCTGGAAAAACACATCATATCCTTGGCTTCTTTTGTATCTTGCAATCGCATCTGCAAGTACGAATTCATATGTGTTCCCAATATGTGGTTTGCCTGATGTATAGGCAATCGCTGTTGTCATATAAAATTTTTTCTTATCTGCCATATTCTTTCTCCTTTTCCTTTTCGTTGGAATAAAAAAACGCCTTCTCCGAAAATTCAGAGAAGACGAGTATTACCCGTGTTACCACTTCTATTTATTTACGTTTCACAACGCAAACCTCAACGAGTGCCTTACACATGCTTTACCAAACTGTGCTCACACTCTGCCGCTATAAAGGGCGGACCCATTACACTTTACTGTCAATCAGCTCAGTGCACCGCTCAGAAGCCATCTTCCGCTTTCTTCCACATTTTCCTTCTCAGCTTCCCCCGCATAGATACAAGAGTTAGGAAATTCTCTGTAATGCTTTCAAAAACGTACTCTTTTCGTCACTGCGTTTTTCATATAATCTGCTTAGAATCGTAACATAGCAAAAGAAAAAAGTCAAGATGACAAATCCTTGAGTTTCCGTAGTTTTATCCACAGCCCTCCTATTTTACGTGCTTTGTTATAA
>URRQ01000008.1 GCA_900550235.1 uncultured Lachnospiraceae bacterium | reverse complement strand
AAGCATAACTCTCCCAAAGTCCGGTTCCGGCGGGGCTTATTAAAGTGCCTTTAATCCTGAATACTGCCGTTCTTGATTCATTAAAATTGGGCAGATTGGTGCTTTAGGAGAAGTCATTTATGTTTAAATTACATTTTGCGGAAACTCAAGTAGCATTTCTTTTATCTCCGGAACAGATTTTCCTTCCTGCCGTAGATTCCGAATCTTTTCAATTAAAATAACACTCTCTTCTCTTCGATATCGTCTCGTCAGGTTTTCTTCCTCCTGTTCAAAAGGAAGCATTCCTTCTTCGGTATAAAATTTCAACGTACTGTAACGTACTCCCGTCAATCTTACCAATTCTCCAATCGTCACATATTCAGAGGCGAGAATTTTTTCCATACTTCTTTGTCTTGACATTTCCTTCACTCTTTTCTCTTCTATTACCAATATACCGGAACCAGGCTTGCCCCTTGAATCGGCACCTTATATGCCGTACGTGTTCCCGGAACAATCCGATAATATGCATTATCTATTTTCAAAAGAGTCTCACTTCCCAATTTTACTTCTTCTACATAATGTCCAAAGCTTACAAGATGCTCCATGACTGCAATTCTTCTCGACTTCACATCAGTACCAAACACGACAAAGTCAATAAAAATCGCACTTCTTCTTTCTAAAAATGGAAACACTAAATTCACCCCTTGCAAATATGGGTTCTTAAAAAGATTTCTTTTTATTCTTAAAAATTTCTCTACAAACTTTTCTACTGCACTATAAAATTCACTCTGCCATAATTCCTGTACTATAGGCTCCTGCGCCGCCATATCTAACATTCTTCGCTGCACTTTGTTCTGTTCTTCTACAGAAAACAAATCATGGATACAGCCGCTTTCTCTAAAAAGCCACAAGAGTAACGCACACTCTCTTGAAATCTCTCCTTCTTCTAAGGTCTCTGCGCGTAATTCTTCACGTATCCTCAAATACACAGATTCCTCACTTCGATATGCTTTCAATTCCACACCGCTCGTATAATAATCCATATCACAACCGAGAAGATCCGGTACAATCTCCAACACACCTTCCGCTTTTAAAACCGAAGCCATCTCTTCTTCCAATTCTTTTTCTTCCTTTTTCTTAATTGACTTCGCTCGTTCTACTGCCTCCTCTAATTTTGTAAGAAATACGGAATCCTCTTCCCCGATATATGGTTCTAACACCTTTGCTGCTGCAATCCCACGTAATACTGCATCCTTTGCCATGGAAGCATGTAAACTCTCTAATCCATTTAAAGCAACAATGGCATATTGTTCCGACAATTTCCAATCCTTCATTCCGATTCCTCCTTCGTCTCTTTTTTATCACTTGTCACTTATTACTTACTACTTACGATTTATAAATTCAATATATCACTTCTACGATATTTGTCAATACATTCCACTAAAAAATCTCCTTGCAGAATAGGTCTGGCTTTTCCTATTTCACAAGGAGATTTCTCTCTTTTCTTTATTTGATTACTTTTATCCAACCTTCCGGTGCTTCAATATGTCCCATTTGAATACCTGTGAGTGTATCATATAGTTTCTTTGTAACCGGTCCCATCTCTTCCATTCCACTTGGGAAGCAAATTTCTTCTCCATGATCCACAATTTTACCAACCGGAGAAATCACAGCCGCTGTTCCGCAAAGCCCACACTCTGCAAAATCTTTGACCTCTTCGAAGAGAACTTCTCTCTCTTCTACCTCCATTCCCAAATATTCTTTTGCCACATACACAAGAGATCGTCTTGTAATGGACGGAAGAATCGTATCAGATTTCGGTGTTACCAGTTTATTATCTTTTGTTATAAAGATAAAGTTCGCCCCACCGGTCTCTTCCACCTTCGTTCTTGTAGCGGAATCCAAATACATATTCTCATCAAATCCCTGTCGGTGAGCTTCCATAATTGCATACAGACTCATTGCATAGTTAAGTCCTGCTTTGATATGTCCTGTTCCGCGAGGCGCTGCACGGTCATAATCACAGACACGAAGTGTAATTGGCTTGGCTCCGCCTTTAAAGTACGGACCTACCGGAGTCACAAAAATACGGAACTGGTACTCGTCCGCCGGTTTTACCCCAATCACCGGATTCGTTCCAAACAGATACGGTCTGATATATAATGTAGCGCCGGAACCATATGGAGGTACATAGTCTGCATTCGCAACTACAACCTGCTCCAAAGCTTCCATAAATTTCTCTTCCGGAAATGGAGGCATCTCTAGTCTCTTGGCGCTGTCTACCATTCTCTTTGCATTCAAGTCCGGACGAAATGTTACGATATGTCCATCTTCCGTTGTATATGCTTTCAAACCTTCGAATACAGTCTGTGCATACTGAAGAACTCCCGCACATTCATTCAACACCACATTTGCATCTGTTGTAAGACCGCCTTTCTCCCATGCACCGTTTTTATAATTCGCCACATATCTCTGCTCTGTCTGCATATATCCAAATCCGATATTGCCCCAGTCTATATTCTTCTTTGCCATCGTCTCGCCCTCCGTCTACTATAAAAGATTTGCTATTTCTGTTTATTATAATACGGTAAAGCATTAAATTCAAGAGTGTGCTCTGTTTTTTATCTTTCTGCTACACTGATTGCTTCTATTCCGACGCTTCCTCCTCTTACCACTTCTATCGTCTGAAATTCCTCTTTCATCAGCTTGATCAAAGCATCATTTCTCGAAGCGGTCTGTACAAATTCAAGAAGAAGGCTGTCTTTTCCATAATCGATAATCTTCGCCTGGAAGGATTGTGCAATCTGGAACAATTCTTCCTTATCTTCTCTTGTACATTTTTTCACTTTTACATAGAGAAGTTCTTTCATACAAACTTCGCTATTTGTAAAATCAATCACTTTAATAACTTCTACAAATTTATTTAATTGTTTCTTAATCTGCTCAAAAGTTTCGTCATCACTTACCGTCTCAATTGTCATACGAGAAATTGTCGGATCTTCCGTCGTTCCTACCGTCAAACTTTCCAAGTTGTAAAGTTTTCCCGCAAATAATCCTGAGATCTTAGGAAGAACACCAACCTGATTTTCTACATATAATGAAATCCATCTTTTTTTCATTGTACTATTCATATTCTTGTCCCTCCTAGCAATCCATCAACATATCTTCTAATGTTCCGCCCGGTCGAATCATCGGATACACCAGATCCTCCGGATCAATAATAAATTCAATTAAAGTAGGTACATTTGTATTCTTTCTTGCTTCATCAAATGCTGACTGAATCTCTTCTTCTTTGAATACACGGATTCCCTTTGCTCCGTAGCTTTCTGCAAGTTTCACAAAATCCGGTGTGTATGGAGGACATACATGACCTGCCTCTCCGCATTTTCCTTCGCATTCCTTTCTGGCACGAAGACATGTCATAGAATACCTCTTTCCATAAAAGAGCTTCTGCCATTGGCGCACCATGCCAAGATAATTATTATTAAATACACAGAGAATCAATGGTAATTCCTGTCCGACTGCAGTTGCAAATTCCTGAATACTCATCTGCATACCACCATCTCCCGAGATTGCAATGACCGGAATATCCGGATTTCCGATCTGTGCTCCAATCGCTCCCGGGAAACCATAGCCCATGGTTCCTAATCCACCGGAAGTAAGAAGCTTTTTATTCTCGTCCATCTCCAAATACTGTGTCGTAAACATCTGGTGCTGTCCTACATCTGTTACTACAATTGCTTTTTCAAAGTTCTCATTAATCGCCTCAATAATCTTTTGCGGAGTTAATACCGGCTTTTGTTTCATCTTGAGCGGGTGTTCTTCTTTCCATGCTTCAATCTGCTCTAGCCAGCCTTCTTCCATCTCAACCTTTGTCACATATTCCAGCATTTTTTCAGACGCTTCTTTGGCATCTGCAACAATCGGAACATCTACATGCACATTTCGCGAAATAGACGCCGTATCGATATCGATATGAACAATCTGTGCTTTTGGTGCAAATTCATGAATCCTTCCGGTAATCCTGTCATTGAACCTTGTGCCTATGGAAAACAGAAGATCACATTCACTCACCGCCATATTGGCCGCATACATCCCATGCATTCCTAAGTTTCCTATAAAAAGCGGGTGTTTTGTTGGAATTGCTCCCCGTCCCATAATCGTTGTAATGACAGGAATGCCTGTTGTCTCCGCAAGTTTTGTGAAGGCTTCATTGGCATGAGCGATATTCACACCGCCACCTGCAAGGAAGAGTGGTCGTTTTGCTTTGTGCAGCATCTTCACCGCACGCTTTAATTGCCCGATATGAACCCCGGCATTTGGTTTGTAACCACGAATATTCACACTTTCCGGATATTCCGGACTTCCTAATTCTCCCATCACATCTTTCGGAAGGTCAATGATAACCGGACCCGGTTTCCCGGTTCTTGCTATGTAGAACGCCTCTTTTATGATTCTTCCAAGATCTTCTCGATTACGAACCGTCACTCCGTATTTACAGATACTTCTTGTGATTCCTATGATATCAACTTCTTGAAAAGCATCATTCCCAATCAAATTCCTTGCCACCTGTCCGGTAAAACACACAAGAGGTACGCTGTCATAATTTGCCGTTGCAATACCGGTTACCAGGTTCGTTGCTCCCGGACCGCTTGTCACAAGACACACTCCGACTTTTCCCGTGCTCCTTGCATAGGCATCTGCCGCATGTACTGCCGCCTGCTCATGTCGTGGCAATATGACTCTTGTATAATCCTGTTTGTAGAGCTCATCACTAATATCAATCGTACAAGCTCCCGGATAGCCAAACAAAATATCAACGCCTTCTTCTCTTAATGCCTTTACAAGCAATTTATTTCCCGTAATCTTCCTCATAACATGCCCTCCTGTCTTTATTCCTTCTACCTTCAAGATGAAAAAAAAAGCCCTAAGCATCTGCTCAGGGCTTATTATGCTCGTCAGTACATTCCGATAATTTAGATATAATTATAGAATTCTCTGACACTTTTGTCAACTAAAGTTTTTGCATACCACTTGAAAAATAACGTTTAAAATCATGTTTCAAATAATACAAGAACCATACAAACATCACGATTCCTTTTAAGATGCAAGAAATCGTAATGCTCCACCAAATACCATTGAGTCCCATTCCACCTGCAACTAACATACTTGCAATCGGAATTCGAACAGCGGAAAGCACAATACTCGTAATCGAAGGTGGTATTGTTTTCCCCAATCCTGTAAACGCTCCTGCCGTTGTAAGCTCAATGCACATGAAAAATTGCGCTACTCCGAGGATTTTCAGATAATCCACTCCCATCGGCAGAATTTCCTTCTCCGTAATAAAGATTTTAAAAATATAATCCGGAAATACAATCAGTAGAACGGTACATAAAATTCCCCACACAATTTCCAATCCAATGGCAACTCTATATCCTTTGATAATTCTTTCCTTACTTCCCGCTCCCAGGTTTTGTGCCATAAATGCGCTTACGGCCGCGCCAAATCCCTCTGCCGTCATCCATGATATAGATTCAATCTGAGATCCTACTTTTTGTACTGCAACTGCTGCATCTCCAAATCCTGCCACCATACGGGCAATAATCATGGAAATTGCTGTAAAAAACATACTCTGTACTCCGATTGGAAATCCAATCCGAATAATTTGAGCCATGCTTTCCTTGTGGAAGCTTTTCAGAAGATGAATCTTTCGAAACACAACACGATCCTTATAAGCAATAACTACAAAGATTGCAGTTACGATTACTTGAGAAAAAACAGTTGCAAGCGCAGCACCAACTACTCCCATTGCCGGCAATGGGCCTAAACCAAAAATAAGCGCCGGGTCTAACACAATATTAAACACTAGTCCAATCGTTGTTGCAACGAACGTAACACGACTATTTCCCATCGCCGTTAAAACGCCGGTAAACACTTGATTTAAAAATGAAAACACAACTCCACCGCACGTAATCTGCAAATAAATCTCTGCATCTGCAATCACCGCAGCGCTATTTAATTTAAAAAAAGAAATCATCGGAGTTGCAGCAACAACAGAAATCAGTCCAAATCCAATTCCAAAGATCAGGGAAAGCTGTAACGCACTCTGCGCGTATTCTGCCGCTTCTTCTTCCCTCTTTGCACCAAGGGCATGCGCTACCTTTACCTGCCCACCCATCTTTGCCAGCGTTGCCAGGCCATTAGAAAGCCACATGTACATTCCCGCCGCACCAATTGCTGCAACTGCTGCGCTTCCAATTCGGCCGATCCAAAGCATATCGATTAAGTTATATGCCATCTGAATCAGAGATGTTGCCATAATTGGAAGTGCAAGTCCTGCCAGAGATGGTAAAATCGGGTCTTTTGTTAAATCAATCTTCCTCATAGATTATACTCTCTCATATCTAGCGAATACATATTCCAGATCAAAATAAGTCTGTTCTTCACTAATTCCTGTTAATTTCCAATCGTCCATTTCATCAAGGTTTGGGAAAAATGTATCCGCATCATATGCGTGATCGATTTTTGTCACAAATGCCGTTTTACAATACGGAAGCATTTGACGATAAATACTCTCTCCACCAATGACAAAAATATCTTCATCTTTATACTTCTTCAATTCTTCTAAGGCTTCTTCAATAGTCGAAACAACGATCCCATCTTTTACCTTATAATTTGCATCTCTTGTAATCACAATATTTGTACGATTCTTTAAAGGCTGGCCTCCCGGAAAACTTTCTAATGTCTTTCGCCCCATAACTACAACTTTTCCTGTTGTTGTCTGACGAAAGAACTTCATATCAGCCGGAATACTTACCAACAGCTTATTTCCAAGACCAATCGCCCAATTCTTATCTACTGCTACAATCAAATTCATTCTCTTTCCTCCTAAACTGCAATCGGTATGTTTTTAATCTGTGGACCTGTCTCATAATTGTCAAGTCTCACATCGTCCGGTGTAAACTCATAAAAGTCTTTCACATCTGGATTCAACCAAAATGTCGGCGCCGGAAGTGGTTCTCTGGAAATCAGCTCTTCTACAAGCGGGATATGCCTATCATAAATATGGGCATCTGCAATGACATGCACAAATTCTCCCACCTGCATATCACAAACCTGTGCCAGCATATGCACAAGAACTGCATACTGGCATACATTCCAGTTATTTGCCGCAAGAACATCTTGGGAACGTTGATTTAAAATCGCATTCAATACTAACTTTTCATCATCTGATTTTTTCGTTACATTGAACGTCATACTATAGGCGCACGGATACAGATTCATCTCATGCAAATCCTCATGTACATAAATATTCGTCATAATACGACGACTATACGGATTATGTTTCAGATCATAAATCACTCGATCTACCTGATCCATCATACCTTCTTTATATTGATGTTTCACACCTAACTGATAGCCATAAGCCTTTCCGATCGAACCATCTTCATCTGCCCAGCTATCCCAAATATGTGGTTTCAAATCATGAATATTATTGGACTTTCTCTGCCAAATCCAAAGCAGCTCGTCTACACAACTTTTAATTCCGGTACGACGAAGTGTCAACGCCGGAAATTCCTTGGAAAGGTCGTAACGATTCACGACACAGAACTTCTTGATCGTATAAGCCGAAGTTCCATCCTCCCACTTAGGACGAACCTTTTCTCCTTCCGTACTTACTCCATGATCTATAATATCACGACACATATCAATAAACACTTCATCTGCGTAACTCATCTTCCATTCGTCTCCTATTTTCTATCGCTTTAATCATTTTCCCGTCCATTGTATCATAGATTTTTCTGATTATCAATTACGCAAAAATGCAGAAAGCTCCTTCGAACTTTCTGCATTTTTAGGGGATATTACATGCGATAGCTGAAATATTGCTATTTTATTCTTTTATCTCTCGAATGCCAATGCAATCAAGCGGTCTAAAAGTTCTGAATATCCAATTCCTAAATCATTCATCAATTGCGGATACATAGAAATCTTTGTAAATCCCGGAATTGTATTGATTTCATTAAAATATATTTGATTGCTGTCCTTATCAAGGAAAAAGTCTACACGACTCATTCCGTGTCCATCTACTGCTTTAAATACTTTGACTGCATATTCACGAATCTTCTCTTGGATTTCTTCATCCACGAGCGCCGGAATACATGTTTTGCTTTCCTCATCTTCATACTTGGATTCAAACGTATAGAATTCTCCATGAGGAAGAATCTGTCCGACTCTTGAAACAATGACATCATCATTTCCAAGAACTGCAGTTTCAAGTTCAATACAATTCACACATTTTTCTACAACAATGTGCTTATCATATTTTGATGCTTCTTCTAGCTTCTCCATCAAATCTTCTCTTCGATCACATCGATAACACCCCATGCTTGAACCAGAGCGGCTTGCTTTGATAAAACATGGAATTCCAAGAGTTTCTACAATATGAGACTCTACATCTTCAATCTCATCAAACTGATCATCTACCACCACGATTTTTCCATCATAACGTTTCTTCACATAAACTGATGGTACTTGTGGTACTCCAACGGTATCCACAATTTTCTTTGTATAGATTTTGTCCATAGAAACGCTGGAACCAAGAACACGGCAGCCAACATACGGAATCTTAGTCAGTTCAAAAAGCCCTTGAATCGTTCCATCTTCACCATATAATCCGTGAAGCACCGGAAGGGCTACATCCTGACTTTTTAAAAGATCAAATACTCCTGGCACTTCCCTGCTATTATCAAGCCAAGTATCTTTTGCAAGATTTTCCTGATTCTGATCCAGGAAATACCATGTTCCATCTGTTGTAATTCCAACTAACGTAATTTCATATTTCTCTTTGTCTAAATTCTTCAATACTGATGTACAAGACATTCTAGAAACAATGTGTTCGCTAGATTGTCCTCCACATAGAACAAGCAATTTCTGTTTCATGATTCTTCTCTCTCCTTATCACTTATTTTGATACAGATTTTTATATAACAAAAAAGCACGAGACGGGATTCGAACCCGCGACCCTCGCCTTGGCAAGGCGATACTCCACCACTGAGCCACTCGTGCACATTGTGTTCTGTCCGCCACAACAATAATTATTATACTCATAGGATTGCTTTTTGTCAATAGTTTTTTTCAAGAAAATGATATAGTATAATTTAAATAAAAATATCATTCTTGATATAAGGAGGAACAATCTATGAACCCGAAAAAAGAAACCTACAAAAAACTTGCCGACACAATCATCAAGAATCTAAATAAGAGGAATATGGAAGGTTATTATTGTGATACAAGCGCCGAAGCCGTACAGCTTGCCATGAGTATGATACCGGAAGGTTCGTCCGTCAGTTTTGGCGGTTCCATGACTTTTGTAGAAACCGGAATGTACGATGCGCTCAAAGCTTCTAACCTCACCTTGTTGGATCGAAATCTTGCTAAAACGCCGGAAGAGAAACGTCAGTCGTTCATTGACTCTATTACATCCAATTACTTTTTCATGAGTTCTAATGCCATTACCATTAACGGGGAACTTATCAATATTGATGGAAACGGAAATCGCGTAGCATGCCTGATTCAAGGACCTGAACACGTCATACTTCTTGTTGGAATGAACAAAGTCGTAACCGATGTAGAAACAGGAATTGCCCGTGTCCGCAATTTCGCAACACCGCCAAATGTTACTCGACTCGGTCTTCATTCTCCATGCTCGGTTACCGGTCATTGTATGAACTGCACAAGTCCAGACTGCATCTGTGCACAGATTGTTATCACCCGGTACTCTCGTCACACCGGAAGAATTAAAGTCATTTTGATCGGAGAAGAATTGGGCTATTAAATCACAACAGGGCAGATACCTATCTGCCCTACGTTAATTTTCTCCTTCTTTAAGACTCCTTTTTACAAGGAATGAGCAACCGAAATACTTGCTCTGCTGTAAGTTCTACATTCTTCTTGGCACGTTCCGGATTCATAGCCTCATCCAGTGTTGTCACTTCTCTAATGACCGAAAAAAATGCATCGATTCCTTCTTGATTGCATGCTCCGGCATCTTCTGTCGCACTTCCTGCAAATGCAATGACTTTTGCCCCATACTTTTTCGCAATCTTTGCCACACCGACCGGAGTTTTCCCCATCGAAGTCTGTCCATCTATCTTTCCTTCCCCAGTTACAACATAATCTGCTTCTACAAGCTCTTTCTCCAGTTCAACAGCATCCAACACAATTTCAATTCCGGACTTCATCTCCACATGCGGAATATAGCTGAAAAACGCAAATCCAAGTCCTCCTGCCGCTCCGGCTCCTTCCGCCATATGAAAATCCTTTTTGACATATCCCGTCGTTTTCCTGGCAAAATGGCTCATCTTCCGATCCATATCTTCTAAGTCTTTTTGTTGGATTCCCTTTTGCGGCCCATATACATAAACAGCGCCATTTTTTCCTAATAGAGGATTTTTCACGTCACATGCAATCACAAAATGACACATATTAATTTCCTTTAGTATATTTTTACAATCAATCATTGAAATTTCATCCAAATGCTTCACTCCTGCACGGATTTGCTTCCCATCTGCATCCAAAAATCGGTATCCCAACGCCTGCAGCATTCCAACACCACCGTCGCTTGTTGCACTCCCACCGATTCCTATGAGAAATTTCCGGCAGCCACGTTGTACCGCATCCCGAATCATCTCTCCTACGCCATATGTTGTAGCAGAAAGGGCATCTCTCTCTTCTTTTTTTATGAGAGTGATTCCTGCAGCCTGTGCCATCTCTATAACCGCTGTACCGTCTCGCAAAATTCCATAAACAGCCTGTATTTTTCTTCCAAGTGGATCTGTCACTTCGACTGTAACCTGTTCTCCTCCCAGTCCACTCACTAATGCTTCTGTCGTTCCTTCTCCACCATCTGCTATCGGTTTGACAACGATTTCTGCATCACACACTTTCTCAATTCCTGCTTTCACCGCATTTCCGGCTTCCATAGAAGTCAAAGATCCTTTGAAGGAATCCATCGCAATAACAATTTTCATATCCTTTTCCTCTATTTTCCAAGATTCGCAGAGCATTTAACGTAGTTGTAAATTATACTTCATCTGTAGTAAACAATTCCGTTGACAAATATCGATCTCCAGTATCCGGAAGCAAAACTACAATATTCTTTCCTTCATTTTCCGGACGCTTTGCCAACTCCACAGCGCCCCACAAAGCTGCTCCGGAAGAAATTCCTACAAGTACGCCTTCTTTTTTTCCAATCATTCTACCCATTGAGAATGCATCTTCTGCAGACACCTTTATAATCTCATCATAGATCTCCGTATTTAAAACTTCCGGAATAAACCCTGCTCCAATTCCTTGCAGCTTATGTGCACCCGCACTTTCACCGGATAGTACTGCTGAATCTGACGGTTCCACTGCGACTATTTTTACAGACGGCTTTTGAGCTTTTAAATATTCTCCAACTCCAGTGATCGTTCCACCTGTTCCCACTCCTGCAACAAAGATATCCACATCTCCATCGGTATCCCGATAAATTTCCGGTCCTGTTGTTAATCTATGCGCCTTAGAATTTGCCGGATTCACAAATTGCCCCGGTATAAAACTATTTGGAATCTGTGAAGCCAGTTCTTCTGCCTTTTCAATCGCACCTGTCATTCCTTTTGCTCCATCACTTAACACAAGTTCTGCCCCATAAGCTGCCATTAATACTCTTCGTTCCATAGACATCGTATCCGGCATCACTATAATCAAACGATATCCTCTTGCCGCCGCTACAGATGCAAGCCCGATGCCGGTATTACCGGATGTCGGTTCAATGATTACAGAATCTGCTTTTAAAATTCCTGAAGCCTCCGCATCTTCAATCATTTCTCTTGCAACACGATCTTTTGCAGAACCGGCAGGATTCAGATATTCCAGTTTCGCAAGAATTTTTGCCTTCAATTCAAATTCTTTTTCTATATGTGCCAATTCCAAAAGAGGGGTATTTCCGATCAATTGGTCTGCTGATGTATAAATATTTGCCATATGCTATTTCTTCCTCTCTTTCATTTTGATTGGTATAAGCATAGACCGACTCCTATAGAATGTCAACTACTTTCGAACGTAAAAAGGAGACATAAAAATGCATTTACACTTCTATGTCTCCCAAGTATCCTATTTTATTCGTCCTCTGATGCAGTAATGGTAAGTCCTAATTCTTCCAACTGCTTCGGATCTACCCCTGCCGGTGCTTCTGTCATCAAGTCAGATGCATCTTTCACCTTCGGGAATGCGATTACGTCACGAATACTGTCCTGTTTTGCCATCAGCATCACAAGACGGTCAAGTCCGTATGCAAGTCCTGCGTGTGGCGGAACTCCATATTTGAATGCATTCAATAAGAATCCGAATTGTTCTTCTGCCTGCTCTTTTGTAAATCCAAGAACCTCAAACATCTTGTTCTGAATCTCATTATTGAAGATTCTGACGCTACCTCCACCGAGCTCTGTACCGTTTAACACGATATCGTAAGCTTTTGCACGAACCTTACCCGGATCTGTATCGATCAAATGTAAATCTTCTTCCATTGGCATTGTAAATGGATGATGCATTGCTGTATATCTTCCTGCTTCTTCGTTCCACTCTAATAATGGGAATTCTGTTACCCACAAGAACTTGTAATCCCCTTTATCCAATAAGTCTAACTGACGGGCAATTTCAATACGTAACGCGCCGAGAACGTCCCATACTACCTTATTCTTATCTGCTGCAAATAATAATAAGTCTCCGTTCTCTCCGTCCATTGCTTTTACAAGCGCTGCCATCTGTTCTTCTGTCATAAATTTTGCAAAAGAAGATTTCAGGCTGCCATCTTCCTGAATTGCAATATAAGCAAGCCCTTTTGCACCGTATGTCTTCGCAAAATCAACTAACTTATCAATCTTCTTACGCGGCATTGCGCCCTGACCTTTTGCATTGATACCACGAACGCTTCCGCCATTTTCAAGAGCGCCTTTGAATACTGCGAATTCACAGTCTTTGACAACTTCAGATACATTTACAAGTTCCATACCAAAACGAAGATCCGGTTTATCGGAACCAAATCTGTCCATGGCTTCCTGCCATGTCATTCTCTGGATTGGAAGAGAAACTTCTACATTTAATATCTCTTTAAATAATTTCGCAAGAAGTCTTTCATTTACATCAATCACATCATCCACATCTACAAATGATAATTCCATATCGATCTGTGTAAATTCCGGCTGACGATCCGCACGTAAATCTTCATCACGGAAACATTTTGCTAACTGGAAGTAACGGTCATAACCTGCACACATCAAAAGCTGTTTGAAAAGCTGTGGTGATTGTGGTAACGCGTAGAAGTTTCCTGGATGTACACGGCTTGGTACAAGGTAATCTCTAGCGCCTTCCGGCGTACTCTTAATAAGCATCGGTGTCTCAATCTCAAGGAAACCTTCCTCTGCCAAGAACTGGCGAGTCAATGTTGCTACTTTACTTCTCATAATTAAGTTTCTCTGTAAATCCGGTCTACGAAGATCAAGGACACGATATTTCAAACGAAGTTCTTCCTTTGTCTTGCTGTTTTCTTCGATTGGGAATGGTGGTGTCTCTGATTCTGACAATACACGAAGCTCTGTAGGAGCAATTTCAATCTCACCGGTAGCAATGTTTTCATTTACTGCACCGGAACGTTTCTCTACTTTACCTACAACAGCAACAACAAATTCTGAACGAAGCTTTGCAGCTTTTTCAATCAATGCTGCGTCACAGCTTCCTTCCTCAAAAACGACCTGAATAATTCCGGAACGGTCTCTTACGTCAACAAAGACAAGACCTCCTTTGTTTCTATTTTTCTGTACCCAACCCATGACGGTAACTGTCTCGCCTACATTGGCTGCAGTCAATTCGGCACAACGATGTGTTCTTTTCAATCCCTGCATTGATTCTGCCATGATTTTTCTCTCTCCTTTACATATTCTCTATAGAATCGGCGTAGCACTCAACGATTTCTTTGTAACCGTTTTCGTTTAGCTGTTCTTTTTGGAATTTCTTATTTTTCTTCATATTCACGATCATCACCTGATATCCGGCTTCTCGATCTGCTTTTGCCATTTGGAACACTTTCAAAGTTCCTTCTTTTGGAAGTTTCTTTTCCAATAAATACGCTTTCTTTAAGTTGTTTGACGGTACTTCATACCCATTCTCTAATAAAAGCATTACGATTCTTTCAAATCCGATAGAGAATCCGCAGGCCGGTGTATCTTGTCCTGTAAATTTCCCGATCATCTTATCGTAACGTCCGCCTCCGGCAACGGAACCGCCAAACTCGTCCATACGAATCTCAAAAATTGTTCCGGTATAGTAAGATTGTCCTCTTACAAGTGTCGGATCAAAAGCAATCTTGAACTCTGCTTCTTTTGCTGCCTCTACGCTGGAGATGATTGTTTCCATTCCCTCTGATGTTTCTGTTGGAAGGCAATCTCCTAATTTTTCTTTTAAGAAACGAATTCCTTCTACATCCGGACTGATCTCGTCAAACAACTTCAGGTATGCCTCTACATTTTCTTTTGCACATCCCATCTCTTGAAGTTCTGCTGATACACCTTCTGTGCCAATCTTATCCATCTTATCTAAAATGATGAAGACTTCATCGTAATCTTCTTCCTTGAATCCGCAAAATGCTGCCATTGCTTTCAAAATGTTACGGTCATTGATACATACCGTAAAATTTGTGAAATTCAATTTTCCAAGCATTGCTGTTGTTGCCAAGATCAACTCAATCTCTGCCAAATTGCTTGCTTCTCCAAGAATATCGATATCGCATTGCATGAACTGGCGGAAGCGTCCTCTCTGTGGACGATCGGCTCTCCACACATTCCCAATCTGAAGCGCTTTGAATGGTGCCGGAAGTTCGTTGGCATAGTTTGCATAGTATCTTGCAAGCGGAACAGTTAAGTCGTAACGAAGACCTCCATCAACCAAATCATTTTCTTCCTTTGCAGTGTCGATTTTTAACTTCTCTCCACGCTTCATGATTTTGAAAATCAGTTTTTCATTATCTCCCCCCTGCTTGCTGCAAAGGTTCTCGATATGTTCCACACAAGGTGTCTCCATAGATGAAAAACCAAATGTCTTATATGTTTCTTTGATCAGGTGAATCACATAGTCGCGAATCTCCATCTCACGAGGCATCATATCTTTCATGCCTGTTACCGGCTTCTTTTTTAACGCCATAACCATTCTCCTTTTCGTTCTATCATTTCATCAATACGCGCCATATACTCTGTCACATCTTTGACATTTTCCACGCGTACAATATTTTTTAATTCTCCGGTCTTTTTGTCCGGAATCTCTTTTCCTTTTGGAAGTACAATCTTCGTAGAAGCTCCTGCGCCTACTGCAATGATGGATTGTTTTTCCTCCATAATAAGTATATTGTATATTCCGGCTTTGTCAACCTTTGCGTACCCAACATTTTCAAAATTCCCGGCAATATTCTTCTGTCGATACAGATAATATGGGACCAAATCCATCTCTTTTGCATAGTCTGCTGCAAGCTCGATCATCTGTGAAAGTTCTTCCGCCGTACTAAGCTGCTCCCGATAGCCCTCCGTCTTTCCAAGTCTTGCCGCACGCTTGATTGCAAGAGAATGCACCGTCAGACTATCCGGCTCTAATTCTTTGACCCTCTCCAACGTATCCTTCATATCAGACAGATTCTCTCCTGTCAATCCTGCAATGAGATCCATATTGATATTTTCAAATCCAAGTTCTCTTGCCATATGGAAAATATCGATCACATCCTGCACTGTATGCTTTCTTCCGATCACGTCCAACGTTTTCTGCTGCATCGTCTGTGGGTTGACAGAAATACGAGAAATCTTATGTTTCCGTAATACTTCTAATTTTTCTCTAGTAATACTATCCGGTCGTCCTGCCTCTACAGTAAACTCTTTCAGTTCCTCATAGGAAAACGTCTCTTCCATATGTGTCAACAATCGATCGAGCTGATCTGCCTCGAGAGTCGTCGGCGTCCCTCCGCCAATATAAACCGTATTGAGTTTCTTTTCTTTCGATACTTCTCCAACGAAACTGATTTCTTTACAAAGCGCATCTAGATACCGATCCACCTGATTCGTCCACTCCTGCAACGGATAAGAAGAAAAAGAACAGTATGAACAAATTGATGGACAAAATGGGATTCCCACATACAGGCTATATCCATTTTCATAATCCAACTGCTCCAAGAGCGCCTTCTCTCTCTTCGCAATCTCTACACCAAGCTTTGCCTTTTTCTCTGTTACCATGTACTGTTCTTGAAACCACAGCACAGTTTCTTCATCAGTACACCCTTCCTCCACTTTCTTCATGGCAAGCTTTGTAGGACGAACTCCTGTTAAAAACCCCCATGCAAGTTCTTTTCCTGTATATTGATATAACTCTTTGTAAATCTTTTTATTTACAAAACTTTTCTTTTCTTTTTTCGTATTCCCTAAAGCTTCTTCCAATTCCAAGAGGATATCCTCCTCTTTCTTCATTTGTAGAAGAACTTTTCCATCACATACAATATGTTGCTTAATCTCCTCATCCGGAAAAAACGCTTTCACGATATGAAATGCATCATAAGCATAAAATTCTTCTTTCAAAAAAATGTTAATCATATAAAATCCTCTATATATCTCGTTATAATAGCAAAGGACGCCACTTCAAAAGCCACGTCCTCTAAAAAATCTACATCTACCTCGTATTACACATACGGATTGATCTGTTTTTCCGTTCCAATTGAAGTTGCACCCATATGTCCCGGATACACAACTGTCTCATCTGGAAGCAGGAATAATTTTTCACGAATTGAATGTACTAGTGAAGACATACTGCTTGTCTTAAAATCAGTGCGTCCAACAGAACCGTGGAACAGCGTATCACCGCTGAACAATACATTCTCGCTTTCCACATAATAGGAAACACCGCCGCTTGTATGCCCCGGTGTGTGGATCACTCGGAATTTATAACCGATCAATTCCAAAATCTGGCCATCTCTTGTATACTCTGCATTACCAAACGTATATCCATTCGTATAAGTATTCGATTCATTCAAGATTGGATCTTGAATCAATTCTGCTTCTTCTTCATGTACATATACCGGAACCTGATATTCTTCCAGTATTCCATCAATCCCCATAATATGATCAAAATGTCCATGTGTCAGAAGAATCGCTTTTACCTGCAGTTCATTCTCGTGAAGATATGCTCGCATTTTCTTCGGATAGGCGGCAGGATCAATGATCACCGCCTCTTTTGTCTCTTCATTTGAAACTACATAACAATTTGTACTGATAATTCCCGTTACAAATATTTCCACTTTCATCTTATAATCTCCTAACCTACTGAACGTTCGATATCGATAACTCCTTCCAGTTGATGAAGTTTCTCGATAATCTTTGTCAGTTCTTCTCTGCTATGAACGATGAATCCCATTTCTACCGTCGCAGTTCCTTTCTTGCTCGTTCGGACATTCATATTCTTTACATCAATTTTATTTTCTGTAAATATTTTGGAAATCTCCATCAGCATACCCTGTCTGTCATATGCATACATCTTGATCTCCGCCATGTAAAGTCCGGTTCCTTTTTCATCAGACTGCTCCCATTCTGCCGGAATCAAACGTGCTCTCTCTGATTCAGACAAATGAATGATATTGACACAATCTGTTCGATGAATGGACATACCTCGTCCTCTTGTCACGAATCCTACGATTTCATCTCCCGGCACAGGATTACAGCATCTTGAAAAACGAACTGCCATATCGTCAATCCCTTTGACAACAATTCCACTCTTAGATTTTGTAACATGCACAATATTTTTAGATGCTTCAGATACTTTTTCAAGAATCGTCTCATCTGTGATCGCTTCTTTGTGGTCTTTACTATATTCCTCTTGCAGGCGGTTTGCAATCTGTCCTTCCTTCAATCCACCATGTCCCAAAGCCGCAAGTACCGCATTCCAATCTTTGAATCCATATTTACGTTGTACAACCTGTTGATATTTTGGTTTCAAAATATCAGATAATACAAGACCTTTCGCCTTGCAATACGCAGACAACATCTCTTTTCCACGTACGATATTTTCTTCTTTGTATTCTTTCTTAAACCATTGGTTAATCTTATTTCTCGCCTGGGTACTCTTTACAATATTTAGCCAGTCTCGACTTGGCCCCTTCGAATTCTGTGAAGTTAAAATTTCAATCCTATCACCATTTTGAATTTTATAATCGATTGGAACAAGTTTATTGTTTACACGAGCGCCAACCATTTTATTACCAACCGCACTATGAATAGCATATGCAAAGTCAACCGGTGTAGAGCCATTTGGAAGATTCTTTACATCTCCATTCGGTGTAAAGCAGTATACATCTTCTGCAAAAAGATCCAAGTCGCCTTTTAACAACGACATAAACTCACGGTTGTCGGAATCCTGCTGCCATTCCAATATCTGACGAAGCCATGTCAATTTTTCTTCTGCTCTTGTCTGTACGTTTTTCGCGCTTCCACCGGACTCTTTATATTTCCAATGCGCCGCAATACCATATTCCGCAGTCTTATGCATCTCTTCTGTACGAATCTGAATCTCAAACGGCTGACCGGACGGTCCCATCAATGTCGTATGAAGAGACTGATACATATTTGGCTTTGGCATCGCAATGTAATCTTTAAAACGTCCCGGAATTGGTGTATACATCTCATGGATCACGCCAAGAGCCGCATAACAGTCTTTGACTGTTTTCACAATAATACGGATTGCAAATAGGTCATATACTTGATCCACCGTCTTATCCTGATTGACCATCTTCTTATAAATGCTGAAGAAATGCTTCACACGGCCGTATACTGTTGCTTCAATCCCGCCATTCTCCATGTGCTTTCTGACTTCTTCTACAATCTGCTGTACGAATTCATTTCTCTCTGTTTTTCGTGCATTTAACTGATTGATCAAATCATAAAATACTTCCGGCTGGGAGTATTTTAAAGCCAAATCGTCCAGCTCCGTCTTAATCTTGGAAATACCAAGCCTTTGAGCGATTGGAGCATAAATGTCCATTGTCTCCTGCGCTTTTTCTTTCTGCTTATGCGGAGGCCAAAACTGCGCCGTACGCATATTATGCAGACGGTCGGCTAATTTGATCAGAATAACTCGGATATCTTTTGACATTGCAAGAAACATCTTACGAAGAGTTTCTGCCTGCATCTCTAATTTATCTTTATCTTTGGAATAAGATAATTGCCCGATTTTGGTAACTCCCTCTACAAGAAGTGAAACCTCTGTACCGAATATGGCCGCAATCTCCTCTGAGGACATAATCGTATCCTCTACCACATCGTGCAAAATTCCTGCCGCAATCGTTTCTTTATCCATCTCAAGTTCAGCCAAAATAATTCCTACCCAAAGCGGGTGAATAATATATGGCTCCCCGGACTTACGGAACTGTCCTTCATGGGCATCCTTTGCAATCGTATATGCTTTTTCAATCAAAGACAAATCTTCTGACGGGTGATATTTCCGGATTCTGTTCACAAGAGCTTCATACAGCTTATCCGGATCTTGATAATCTTCCGGATTCTTCACCGCATGACCATCAACAATTTTCAGATTTTCATATGGATTTTGTATTATTGAATCTGACATATCGGTACCTTCCTCTCCTGCTTTATTTCCCCGGATATATGATCACGGAATCCATATCATACTCTCCCAGTTTGGCTCTTCCGTTTAACCCGGCAAGTTCCATCAAGAACACAATCTTCACAACTTCTCCGCCCAGGCTTTCCACGAGCTTCACAATTGCTTCGATCGTTCCTCCTGTCGCCATCAAGTCATCAATGATGACTACTTTCTGTCCCGGTTTGATGGAATCTTTGTGCATCTCAATCACTGCACTTCCGTATTCCAATTCATATTCCATAGATACTGTTTCACAAGGAAGTTTTCCTTTTTTTCTTACCGGAACAAAGGACTTATGGAGATTATATGCAACCGGAACACCAAAAATAAATCCTCTTGACTCCGGACCTACTACAACATCAAATTCAAGGTCTCCAATCTTCTCTTGAACTAGATCAATTGCTAACTGTAATCCATCCGCATCCTCTAATATACTTGTTACATCTCTAAAAATAATTCCTTCTTCCGGAAAATCCGGAATACTTCTTACATATTCTTCTATTGGCTTCATAACCGGCCTCCATTTTCCTACAAAATATGACATATTATAGCATTTTTTTTGCTGTTTTTCAATGAATCTACAATTTTTACTGATAATTCTGTATTACAATCTGCGGTGTCTTTCTTCCCATATATTCATTGATATCCGGATAATATGTAATATTAATCTTTCCATGTTTTGCATTGATCACGTCCAAACATTGTGGAATATCTCCAAAATAAAGCGCTTCCATCTTCGTTCCCTGCGAATCTCTGACGAGAAGTTTCAGTACATTTTGATTTTTCCCAAGAATTTTGGTCTGCAGAACTTCAATTCCTCTCTCTGCAAATACAGGTTTAGGATTCCCTTTTCCAAATGGTTCTAAACACTCCAATTCATTCACAAGTTCTTCATTCACATAAGCAAGAGGAAGCTGCATGTCTATAGATACTTTTTCGCACAAATCATCTTCCGTCAATCGACATTGTTCATTAATTCGTTTACGAAACAACTCTACATTTTCTTTTGGCAGAGATAGTCCGGCGGCAAGTTTATGTCCTCCGAATTTCGTAAACAACTCTTTACAACTGTTCATTCCTTCATACATATGATACGTCTCGATGGAACGACCCGAACCTTTTACTCCATCTTCTGCATCTGTCAGTACAAACACCGGTTTGTAGTATTTTTCCCGAATCCGTCCCGCTACGATTCCGGCTAGGCTTTCATGACAATCCGGCAAATAAATCACAAGAACCCTGTCTTTTCCAATCTCTGTTGTCTCTACCATCTCAATTGCGTCTTCTACCGCATGAGCAGTCATATCTTTTCTGCTGTCATTCAAGGCTTTTAGATCTCCCGCAAGGATTTCCGCATCTCTTTTTGTCTTTGCACATAGCAATTCAATGGCACGTTTTGCTGTATCGAGTCTCCCACTCGCATTGAAACATGGCCCCAATACAAACCCAATATGATACGCAGACAAACGTTCCACAGGAATCGCCGTACATTCAATCAATGCGGCTAATCCAAGATTTTTCGTCCGCCTTAACATCTCTAGTCCTTGCTTCACAAAAATACGATTCTCTCCCACAAGATCCATCACATCACCGACTGTAGCAATAGCTACATTTTCCATCAGATAATCAATATCATCTGCATCTTTTCCTTCTACATTGAACAAGGTTTCCACTAATTTATAAGCGACTGCAGCCCCGCACAGATTCGGAAATGGATATTTACAATCTGCTCGTTTTGGATCTACAACTGCATCTGCAGACGGCAGCAAATACCGAATTCCTTCCTCCGTCTCTTCATACGGAATCTCATGATGATCTGTTACGATCACTGTCATTCCCAGACGTTTTGCATATCCTATTTCTTCCCTTGCCGCAATTCCATTGTCACAAGTGATGATCGTATCAATATCATCTCCTAATGCTCGATCGATCAAATTCTGATTCAATCCATATCCGTCCTTCATCCGATCCGGAATATCAATACTTACATTGCCGCCAAGTGCACGAAGACCTTCCATCAAAATATACGTTGCATTGATTCCATCTATATCGTAATCTCCAATGATACGAATCTCTTTTCCCTCCCGTATTTTTTCCTGCAAAATAGAAACCGCTACATCCATATCTTTCATCAGGATTCCATCATATAGTTCTGCTATCGTTCCATGCAAATATAACTCAATCGCGTCATCTCCAATGATTTCTCGATTGCGGATCAAACGAGCAAGAATCGGGCTTATCTGAAACTTCTGACTAATCCCTTGAAAGTCAGCTCCTTTCCGGGTTAAAAACCATTTTTCCATCTTTCGTTCTCCTTTGTATTTCAAAAAACGGGAGATTAACTCTTTTAATCTCCCGTTTTTATCTATTTTACCACTATTATGCTTTCGTTGCCACCTTTGTTTTCATCACATACCAAAGCGCGCCGGTAATACATACAGATGAGAATGCGCCTACTGCTACACCAACCATAAGCGGAGCCGCAAATTCTTTCACTGAGCTTACACCCATCACAAAGAGAAGCGCTACCATTACAAATGTTGTAAATGAAGTGTATACACTTCTTGTAAGCGTCTGTGTGATACTTCTGTTAACAACGTCTTCCAATGTATCTTTTCTTGATTTGATCTTATTCTCTTCACGGATTCGGTCAAAAATAACAATCGTTGCGTTGATAGAATATCCGACAATCGTCAACATACATGCAATAAATGTGTTACCCACAGATACACGTGCAATTGCATAGAATGCAAGGACTACCAACACGTCATGCAGTAATGCAATGATCGCACTGCTTGCAAATCGGAAATCTTTGAATCGAAGCCAAATATAGATCAGCATACAGAGTGTCGCAACCAATACCGCTACAACAGCATCTCTTCTCATCTCAGAACTTACTGTAGAACCGATATTGTTATATGTAATCTTAGATTCATCTACACCAAACTTTTCAACAAGAGCTGCAATCATAGCCTCACGTTTCTCAAGATCCAATGTCTGTGTCTTGATTGAAACCTGATTCGTTCCTTTGATCTTCTGCGTCTGTACGTTCTTATCACCTGTTGTCTTTTCGATTACAGGAACAATCTGTGAATCAATCTCTTTGATGGAATAATCTTCATTAAATGTTACATTGGTCGCTGTACCACCCATGAATTCAAGGCTGTAATTCAATGCTCCGTCACCTTTGGAAGCAAAAATACCCATTCCAACAAATCCACTCACTACAAGTGCAATAGAGATACCAAAGAATACTTTTTTCTTTGCAAGGAAATTAATTGTTTTTCTTTCCTTCTGTATTCCATATAATTTTTCACTCTTACATCCAACCGCGTAAAGTGAGAAAATGATGATCCTTGTCACAACAAGAGCTGTAAACATAGAAACTACAATACCAAGCGCTAATGTCTGTGCAAATCCTTTTACACTACCTGTTCCCATCAATCCAAGAACAATCGCAGCAATTAATGTCGTCACGTTACCATCTAAAATTGCAGATAATGCTTTTTGGAACCCTGTCTTTAACGAAGTTTTTACATTTCTTCCAGCTGCCAGTTCTTCTTTTACTCTCGCAAAAATGATAACATTAGCATCAACAGCCATACCGATGCCAAGGATAATACCTGCAATACCCGGAAGTGTCAATGTAATATCAAATGCATTCAAAGCAACTAATACGATTCCTGTATAAATGCAAAGCGCAATACTTGACGCAAATCCCGGAAGTCTATACACAACGCACATGAACACGAAAATGATAATAAGTCCGATCAATCCCGCCAACAAACTTGTATTGATCGCCTCCTCACCAAGTTTTGCAGCAACTACGCTTGAATTCAATTCTTCCAATTCTACTTTCAACCCACCGATACGGATTGTGGAAGCAAGATTTTCTACTTCTTCATATGTAAAATTACCGCTGATCACAGCCTGTCCGCCTGTAATCTCTTCATTTACCATCGGGTTACTGATCACTTCACCATCATAGACAATATTGATTGGTTTTCCAATGTTAGCCTTTGTTGCTTCCGCAAATTTCTTGCCACCTTCTTTTGTAAGGTTCAACTCTACGATGTTTTCTTTTGCTCCAGTTTCTTTTTCAATAATCCTTGCTGTCGCTGTCTTTACATCAGTTCCCTGAAGTACCACTTTTCCTGTTTCGTCCTGGAATTCCAAAGATCCTGGTTTACCAAGCTCTGTCAAGACTTTGTTCGCATCTGTTACACCCGGAATTTCGATTGTAATGCGGTCATCACCTTCTTGATAAACTGTAGCTTCTGTACTGTACTGTTCCACACGCTTTTGCATTTTGTAAACAGTATCTTTCATTTCGCTCTCGGAAGGTGTTTTTCCTTTTGCTTGATATGTGATACTTACACCACCTTCAAGATCCAGACCAAGCTTAATATTCTTTGCCGCTCCTGTATGTTTGCTTCCAAGTCCCACTACGCTTGTGAATCCCAAAAGAATTGTCAGCAAAGCAACAAGAATCAGGCTAATAATGCCTTTGTTTTTCTTCATGTCCTCATTCACTCCTTACTCTGCCAACGCAGCTTTCATCATAATTGCACATTCCACACGCTTTCTCTCCATCTCGCATCCCACATCATATGTATTGTGAATAGAGCCATGGAATTTATAAGCATTTGCCATGCATCCACCGCTACAGTAGAATTTTGCAAAGCAATTCTTGCATTTATCTTTGGAGTAAACACTACAGCCACGGAACTCTTCGGCAATCTCCGGTCTTGTGATTCCATCGTCTACATTACCCATTAAGAAGTCCTCATCTCCAACAAACTGATGGCAAGGATACAGATCTCCCCAAGGAGTTACAGCTAAATATTCTGTTCCCGACCCACAGCCTGATAAACGTTTGGAAATACATGGTCCGCCGTCAAGATCGATCATAAAGTGGAAGAAATTCACACCTCTGCCCTCTTTCTCTCTCTTGATCAATTCCTTTGCAAGAATATCGTATTCTTCAAAAATCTGTGGAAGGTGTTCCTTCTGAATAGAATAGAAGTCTGTATCCTCTCCAACAACCGGTTCAATGGAAATCTGCTCAAATCCTAAATCTGCAAAATGAAGCACGTCTTTTGAGAAATCTAAATTCTCTCTTGTAAATGTACCTCTGACATAATATTTCTGCTGATTACGGCTCTCTGCCAACTTCTGGAACTTTGGAACGATCAAATCATAGCTACCCTTTCCATTACGGAACGGACGCATATGGTCGTTGACTTCTTGTCTTCCGTCAAGACTCAATACGACATTATCCATCTCTTTATTCACAAATTCCTGAATCTCGTCATTTAAAAGCACACCATTCGTTGTGATCGTGAAACGGAAGTTTTTATCATGAATCTTCTCCTGCTCTCTTCCGTATGCAACCAAATCCTTCACAACCTGCCAGTTCATTAATGGCTCACCACCAAAGAAATCCACTTCCAGGTTTCTACGATTACCGGAATTAGCAATTAAGAAATCTAATGCTTTCTTTCCCACTTCAAAAGACATCAACGCTCTTCTTCCATGATACTCACCCTCTTCCGCAAAACAATATTTGCATGCAAGGTTACAATCATGTGCGATATGCAGACAAAGCGCTTTTACAACTGTCTTTCTCTGTTTCACAGCTCCAATATACTGTTCGTAGATATCCTTTGTAAAAAGTTGTCCTGCTTTTGCAAGTTCTTTGATATCCTCATATACTTCCCCAATCTCTTCTACCGGGTACTTTTCTTTCAAGGCCTCCTGAAGCCCTGCTACAGTCGCCGCATCTTCCAGTACTTCCGGATGCTCTTCTACATTATGCTTATTAAGCTCTTCGATTACGTCATAACACATATCATCTACTACATGAACAGATCCACTATTCACATCCAATACGATATCGTATCCATTATTTTTATACTGATGAATCAAAACAAATCTCCTTTCTCAACGTGGAAAAAGCAGCGACGGTGTCGCTGCTCGTCTTTTTTAATTATGAAAATCCACTATCTTTTCTGTTCGCAAGTCTGGTTTCCAACTGTGCATGATGTCTTGCATGCTGACTGGCAAGATGTCTGGCATTCTCCACATCCGCCTTTTTTCATTGTATTGTTTAATGTCTGTGTATTTAATGTTTTAATGTGTTTCATACCGATTCCTCCTTGTTCTACATTAACTTTAGTTATTATAACATAGAACCTTTACTTTTTAAAGTGTTTTTTTAAGAAACCATTCCTCCCAGCATTCCTCCACCGGCACAAAGTACCATCGTTGTCACAAGATTCATTCCGTTGCGGTTCAAATTCTGATCTACCGCCAAAGAAATTCCGAAAAGCACTAAAAAGTACATGGTTCCGAGCATGAATCCCCATAAAAATTTGCGTTCCCCTACCAACTTCCCCATAAGGAATCCACCTGCAAATGTAGACAACACATAAATCGCAACAATCCCCATCGTCACCTTCTGTTCATTCAGCTCAAGCTTATAAAGCAAAAGGGCAAGGATCAAAAGGAACACAGCTGTAATGATATAAGATATTAAAAGCGCCTTTAATATCCATACCACCCTTCCGTTCTTGTCGGTTCCTTTTTCCATATCAAAAAACTCCTCCTTATCCATTCTCTACCACAATGTATGATTGTCCGGGGAGTTTTATGTCACTTATTGTTCTATCTGTCTTCCAAGGAATCCTGCCGCCGTTCGGGCCAGCAATCGTTCCGTATCTCCAAACTTCTTTTTTGTATCTTTTGTCAATAAAATTACAGCTCCAACCACATCTCCATCACATAAAATCGGAACAACAACCTGCGCCCCATACTCCTCTTCCTGCCCTTCTATGATTCTTCGAAAGGAATCCTCCTTTACAGATGCAAGAATCTCTTCCCGTGCCTCCATTGCCGATTCCAACTGTGAACTCACAACCTTTGCAAGTAATTGCTTCTTTCCCGCACCTGCTGCTGCGATCACCTTCTCCTTGTCGGCAATGCACACCGTATATCCGGTAGACTTCGCAAGGCTCTCTGCATAATCCTCAGAAAAAGCAGACAACTCTCCAATCGGGGAATACTTTTTCAATACGATCTCTCCTTCCCGATCTGTAAAAATCTCCAAAGGATCTCCCTCCCGGATTCTTAATGTCCGTCTGATTTCTTTTGGCACGACCACTCTGCCAAGATCATCAATTCTACGTACAATTCCTGTTGCTTTCATATAAAAAATCCTCCATTTACCATACTTTCCATTTCCAGGAATAGTATCTGTAAATGAAGGATTTTTATACCTCAAACACCAATTTATAAAACACTAGCCTCTTAAGTCTGCAATCAATCTCTTCGGATGCAGCAAAAGATCCAATCCATCTTCTATCGTTCTAACACATATATCGGATTTTAACAAAAGCCCTGCATACAGCCCCTCTGTATCAAGAATCGCAACGGAAAGCGCCGATTTCTCAAACATCAGAATATCGTTCCTTCCGTTTCCCATACAGACACAATGCCCGCCACCTAGTTTCTCGACAACGTCTCTCTTATAATCTGCAGCGTTTCCTACCGGAAACGTATACAAGATCACATTCAGATCTTCACATTGTTTCGCGGCAGTTCCATGAGTATCTGCAGTTAAGATATAAATCTGAAACTTCTCAGAAAGCGCTGCCAACCTCTCTCGAACAGAATCCGGAATCTCGCCATCTACGGCAACAGTACCATTATAATCCAATAAAAGTGTATCAAGCTCTAATGTTTTATATCCAGGTATCTCGATTTTCATACAACACCTTTTTCCTAATATTTTTTTGCAATTTCCTGCATTGCTTCAAACTGCTCTTCCATCTCTTTTACAAGTTTAAACTGTGTTCTTGCCCGCACTAAGTTATGTTCCGGATATGCAGTCTTAAAGTATACGTTGCCTTGGAGATAATCAGTAAGGAAACGCATTCCACACTCCAAAGTCATAATACGAGCGCCCCATGGAAGGCTCTCAATCTCTGCCGGAGTTAAGACATCTTTCGCCATCTCCAGGTATCCTTTGACATAAAGCTCATATAAATGAATATCAAAATGTACCTTTTCCAAATCCTTTTCATCTTCTTCTGCAGTCGATGCTCCAAAACGGATGGAATCCCCAAAGTCATTGGCTGCAAGACCTGGCATGATCGTATCCAAATCAATGATGCAAAGTCCTTTGTCAGTATCGGAATCAAATAAAATATTATTTAATTTTGTATCATTATGCGTCACACGAAGCGGAAGGAGTCCCTTATTCAACTGTTCCATCAGCACGCCGCAATCTTCTTCCCTCTCTAAAGCAAACGCAATCTCCTTCTTACAAGAACGGCTTCTGTTCTTCACATCTTTCTTCACTGCTTTTGCAAAATCACGGAAACGTTTTACCGTATCATGGAACTGTGGAATCGTCTCGTGCAGACTCTCTGCCGGATAATTTCCAAGTTGTTTCAAAAAGTGTCCAAAGCTCTTAGCTGATTGATAGAACTGATCCGGTTCTTCTACTGTCTGATAACATACGGAATTCGAAATAAAATGCAAGCAGCGCCAAGGCTGTCCCTGCGCATCTTCAAAATATGTCTCTCCACTTTTTGTTTTAATATAGGATAGTGTTTCTCTGTCGACATCTCCGCCTTCTTCACGAATCACTTCACGAAGGAACTCTGTTACTCCAAAAATATTTTCCATTACTTGAGATGGATTCTTAAACACATTGATATTCAAACGCTGCAGTACATACTGTGGCACATCGCTTCCATCTTCTTCCTGCATGTATACCGCATATGTCTCATTAATATGTCCCTCGCCAAATGGTTTCACATAACTGCATTTTTGTCCAAAACCAAATGCATAAATAGCATCTTCCAAAGAACGGCTATCAGCGCCTTCGATTTTTCTTCTTGTAGAAAAAATCACTTCTCCGGCTTCGATTTTCTTACCGGATTCAATCGTACAGTTTGCCTTTACAATACTTCCAAGACATACGTGCGCTCCTGCTTCTACAACAGAATCATGGTCAATGATCGCACCACTATTGATGAGTGCACCGCGCTGAATCTCTGAATTGGTATTGACAACCGCTCTCTGCATGATAAAACAACCTGGTTCAATCTTTGCACTTGGAGCTACAATTGCTGACGGATGAATGATCGCAGGTACTTCATATCCTGCTTCCATCAATTTATCTGTCCATTCCAGACGTGTCTTGTTATTTCCAAATGCAGCAACAGCTTCCGGATATTGTTCTTGAAGGATTGTGTAATCACAACATCTTCCTACGCTATCCGGACCATTATATGCATCATCTAAAAATACGACTTCTTCATAGCCTAATAACAAGGCCGTTTCTTTTACCATTTGACCGAATCCCCCGGCGCCAAGTATCAATAATCTTTTCATATCAAACTTCCTCTTTCGATTACGTTATTTTACTATATACATAATTAGTATAGCATATTTTTTACACGTTTTCCATCCATATATACTATTGAAAAACTCACTTTATTCTGCTAAAATTTAGTAAGCACAATACAGCGAATTTTATAAATATGGAGGGATTGAATTATGAGTAAAATAGAAGAAGTAAGAAGCGCCATGGTTGCTGCTATGAAAGCAAAAGATAAAGATACAAAAGAAACTTTATCCGCTCTTTTAGCATCTTTGAAGAACAAAGCAATTGATAAACGTGCTGACCTTACCGAAGAAGAAGAAGTTCAGGTAATCATGAAAGAGATCAAACAGACAAAAGAAACTCTTGAGATGACTCCTGCTGACCGCGAAGATATTATTGATGAATGCAAAAAACGTCTTGCTGTTTTAGAACAGTACGCGCCAAAAATGATGGATGAGACAGAAATAAAAGAAGTAATCCAGGCTACCCTTTCCGAACTTGAGCTTTCTGCACCTACAGCAAAGGACAAAGGAAAGATTATGAAGGTGTTAATGCCTAAAGTAAAAGGAAAAGCAGACGGCAAGCTTGTCAACGACCTTCTCCTTACATTTTTTACATAATCTATCTAATTGCACAAAAAAGGAATGCGAAGCAACTTGCTTACGCATTCCTTTTTCATTCTGTCTTATTATTTTTTTGTTTCTTGCTTCATTGTCACTTTTAATTTTTTAAAGCTTACTTTCTTCCATTCATCTTTGTTGACTTTAATCTTTGCTTCTTTCATAAATCCATCAAGAATTTCCTGATATTTTGTATTCTGTCGTTCTGACACGATATTTTCTTTCTTTTTTTCTGTTGCTTCTTTATCAAAAAGACTTGTAACTTTTCCTACATAATATCCCGTCGTCCCTTCAATGACATCTGTTACTTCACCTTCTTTTAGTGCATCCGCCGCTTTGACAAATTCTGGAGAAGGCGTTGTCTGCTCTTTATCAAACGTCATCGTGCTTGCAGTAAGTTCTTCTTTTTCTGCTAATTTTTCAAAATCCTCGGCTGTTCTTGCCTCTGCTACAAAAGCTTCTGCTTTTTTCTTCAATTCTGCTTTTTCTTCTTTTGTCATATCAGACGATTTGCCGTCTTTATCTGTTTTTGTAAATGAGAAAAATACATACTGCATGCTTTTCTGAGCAGCTTCTTCATCACTTACATTTGTGTCTACGTCTGCCACCATCGCTTGACGCATTTTTTCCTGAATCGTTACAAGTTCCAATACACGACTAACTGTTTCCTCTGTTCCGGATACTTTTTCAAGAGTATCTTCTTTATTTGCTTTTACAAACGCTTTTGCGGCTTCTTGAATTTTAGATTTTTCATCTTCCGTCAGCTCTACCCCATAATCTGCCATATGATCTTCTAAGACATACATCTGTTCCAAGCTTTCCAAAATGTTTTTCTTCACATCGTCTTCCAATGTTCCTCCTTCTTGTGAAAGAGACATTCCCCAAAAATCTTCGCCAAACATAGAACTGTACTGCATCTGTGCAATTGCCTGCTGATGTCTTGCAAAGAAATTAGCAACGTCCATTGTCACCTTATCTTCTCCAACTGTAATGACGGTTGCTCCTTGATCTATTGTATTTCCACATCCTGCCAATGCTGTAGACGCTAATACTGCTGCCGCCGCCAACATTGCAATTCCTTTTTTTGTATTACCCATAGTATCCTCCTTGGTTTTTTCAAAATAACACTATTTAGTATTATAGCGTGTTTTTCCTATTCAATCAATCCCTGAATCCCCGTTATCACACTTTTTACACATTCTAAGATGCTCTCATCTTTTTCTTTTTTGTTACGGCTTTTCTTTTCATAGAGAAAATATGGATTTGTATCCACTTTGAACGTCAGATTCCCCTTGAATTGTTGTAAGAGTATCGGAATCTGATCCGCTTTTACCTTTGCTTTTTCATACATGGTAAATTTATATTCTTCTCCTTTTTGTTCAATGGCAATAATATACGCTTGATGCGCTAATGCTTTGAGCGCCGCAATATTCAAAAGTTGCTGCACCTTTCTTGGGATGTCTCCAAATCGATCGATCAGCTCTTCCACCATATCGTCCATTTCCTCTTCATTTTCAATACTGGCAATTCGTTTGTAGACGTCCAATTTCTGATATTCATTCGGTATATAAGATGCCGGTATATATGCATCTACATTCAGGTCGATCGTTGTATTATAAGATTCTTCCTCTTCCATCTCTCCTTTTAGATGCTTCACCGCTTCATTCAACATCTTGCAATATAAATCATATCCAACCGCTTCCATATGTCCATGCTGTTCCGCGCCAAGAAGATTACCGGCTCCACGGATTTCCAAATCGCGCATAGCGATTTTAAATCCTGAACCAAGATCTGTAAATTCTCGAATTGCGGCAAGTCTTTTTTCAGCAATCTCTTTTAACAGCTTGTCTCTCTTATAAAGCATAAACGCATAAGCCATTCGATTGGAGCGTCCCACACGGCCACGCAGCTGATAAAGCTGTGAAAGTCCCAGTTTATCTGCTTCATGAATGATCATTGTGTTTGCATTGGATATATCAAGCCCGGTTTCGATGATTGTTGTAGAGACAAGAACGTCAATCTCCCCATTGATAAAGTCAAACATAATCTGCTCTAGCTGATGTTCGCTCATCTGCCCATGCGCGTAAGCTACTACAGCATCCGGCACAAGACTTTGAATCCTGTCTGCTACTTCTTCGATATCCTTTACTTTGTTATATACATAATACACTTGTCCTTGACGGGAAAGTTCTCTTTGAATCGCCTCTCGAACCATTTCATCGTTATATTCCATCACATAGGTTTGGATCGGCATTCGATCTTGCGGCGCTTCTTCCAGAACGCTCATATCTCGAATCCCTATCAAACTCATATGAAGTGTTCTCGGAATCGGAGTCGCTGTTAAAGTAAGCACGTCCACATTTTCTTTTAGTTTCTTAATCTTTTCTTTGTGCTGAACTCCAAAGCGTTGTTCTTCATCAATGATCAAAAGTCCCAAGTCTTTGAATTTCAAATCATCGCTTAATACACGATGTGTCCCAATGATAATGTCTACCAACCCTTTTTTTGAATCCTCTATTGTCTTCTTTTGCTGAGTCGGTGTCCGGAATCTGCACATCAGATCAATTCTCACCGGGAAATCTTTCATACGCTGTACAAACGTATTATAATGTTGTTGTGCAAGTATCGTTGTCGGCACAAGATATACAACCTGTTTGCTTTCTTGCACTGCTTTAAATGCTGCTCGAATCGCAATCTCTGTTTTCCCATATCCAACATCTCCACAGATGAGGCGATCCATAATCTTCCGGCTTTCCATATCTTGTTTTACCGCATCGATCGCCATGATCTGATCTTCTGTTTCTTCAAACGGGAACATCTCTTCAAATTCTTTCTGCCATACCGTATCCGGTCCATAGACGAATCCTTCCTCTTTTTGTCTTGCAGCATACAATTCCACAAGATCCTTTGCGATTTCTTTGACTGCTCCCCGCACTTTCGTCTTTGTCTTCGTCCATTCTTGCGTTCCAAGGCGATTTAGTTTTGGTTTCTTCGCATCTGCGTCCGCATATTTTTGAATCAGATCCAGCTGCGTCGCAGGAATATAGAGATTACTTCCTCCTGCATAAGAAATTTTCATGTAATCCTTAGACGTTTTATCAATATCCATCTTTTCGATTCCTTGATAAATTCCAAGTCCGTGATTCTCATGAACAACATAATCTCCTATTTTCAGTTCTGAAAAACTTTGAATCTTCTGTCCTTCATAAATTTTACGCTTTCTTTTTTTCTTGCCTCGCCCGAATATATCCGTCTCAGATATGACTGTAAATTTCAACATCGGGTATTCATATCCTTCTGCCACATGACCAAACGTTGTCAATATTTCTCCCGGCATCACAACCCGTTCTTTGTCTTCACTATAATAACTGCTCAAATTATAATCACGTAGATCTTCCGCCAAACGTCTGGCTCTTGTTCTGGATCCGGACAAAAGCACTACTCGATATCCGTTACGTTTTAATCGTTTCAAATCTCTCGTCAACATCTCAAAACTATTATTATACGGATTGACGCTTTTCGCATGAATACTATATAGATGATTGGTTTTGAATTCTTTTACCCTTGTCTCAAGCGCGCTAAAGCCAATACAATAATATTCATTCATCTTCTTGATCACGTCTTTTGTATGATAGAGCGGAATCCGAACATCCGTCACTTCCATTCCTGCTTCCAGACGATTTTTCTGTGCTTCAAGATACTCCTCTTCGACTCCTTCACCCTTTTCCTGCAATCTTGCCGGCTCATCTAGAAACAGAATACTTTCTTCTTTCTCAAAATAATCTAAAAAGGAGACTCTTTGCCCCTCCTCCTCCGGAAAATCCGTTGCCGGATAGATTTCAATGGCTTCTAGATTTTCAATAGAACGCTGACTGTCTACATCAAACGTACGAATAGAATCAATCTCATCTCCCCAAAACTCAATACGGATCGGTACTTCTTCTGTAATCGGAAATACATCCAGAATTCCTCCCCGAACTGCAAATTGTCCCGGTCCTTCAATCTGTACTTCCCGATCGTAGCCTAAATCGGCTATTTTTTTCTTCAATTCCTCAAAATCTACAGTATCTGTATTGGATAGTTTTATAACCCGTTGCCTAATTTTTTCTGCCGGAAGTAATGCATCCATAAATCCATCAAAACTTGTGACAACCGTTACCTCTTCATCTTCCAAAATTGCCTGGATCACTCCCATTCGTTGTTTCAGCAAAACTTTTCCTCGAATGTCCGCCTGATAGAACAGTAGATCCTTCGGAGGATAATAGTACACATTTTCATCCAGGAATTTGTACTCTTCGCAGATTTCTTTTGCTTTTCCTTCACTTGAAACAGCGATGATTCTCTTTCTTGAACCATCGCTTAGCGCATACATCATATGTGTTTTTTGAGAATTGACACAGCCTGCAATCTGGATCATTCCCGTTTCTTTTTTCATTTCACGTTGTATCGTTTCAAATTCCGCCAACTCTTTTAGCGGTTCCGTAAAGCTTCGCATATCTATTTTACCTTCTTATTATATTCATTCATAGCTGCGTCAATCTCACCAGTCACCATCATTTCAATTGCTTGAGACGCTTTTTTGTAGCTTTCCGCCATTATATCCTGCTCTTCTTTATTGAAATGTCCTAAAACATAATCTGCCAAATCATAGTGCTTTGGCTTTTCTCCTACCCCCACCTTTATGCGTGGGAACACAGAATGTCCTAGATGAGCAATAATATTTTTGATTCCGTTATGCCCACCGGCGCTTCCTTTTTTACGAATCCGAAGTTGTCCTACATCCAAACTTACGTCATCATAAATCACAATCAATTCTTCTTCCTCATCAATCTTATAATACTCTACAAGGCTTCTTACGCTTTCCCCACTTAAATTCATATATGTCTGTGGCTTCGCAAGGATTACTTTTTGTCCTGCAATCACTCCTTTTCCGCAAAACGCTCTGTGCTTTCGAATATCCATCGTTATATTATACTGATCTGCAATTGCATCTATTACATCAAATCCGACATTATGTCGTGTTCCCTCGTATTGGGAAGTTGGATTTCCAAGTCCTACAATAATATACATATCGTCACCTCTTCATTTTACTACATTCTCTATATTTTACAGGAACTCTCGCTTTTTGTCACCTGCAGACATGAATATTTCCCCCTCCTTTCTCATATATTGTATCAAACGATTCCATAATATCTGATTCACTAGGAGGTCTGCATGAGTTCAAAAACTAAAATCATTGTCTTGCATATGAAAGAAATTATTTATACCGCTATTTTCGCTGTTTTGGGAATTATACTAATTTTATTACTCACTTTCATGTTTTTTCCAAAAGATAAAAAGACTACCGATTCCTCTCGGGAATATATGCCCGGTATATACACGGATCAGATTACTATCGGAAGTACTGATCTTGAGATGGAAGTCACGGTAGATTCTGATCGAATTCTCTCTATCCGCTGCGTTAACTTAAATGAAACAGTAGCCGCTATGTATCCCTTATTACAGCCTGCCATTGAAGATATGGCTGATCAAATCTGCGAAAAACAAACAACAGAACATATTATCTATCCTCAAGAGAATCCTTATACTTCTCAGATGATCGTCAAATCTATCGAAAATGCATTGAAAAAAGCCGAAGTCAAATGACCCGGCTTTTTGTACGTCTTAACCTTCTACGACAAGATACTGTCCATTCGGAAGTACGAACACTTCAGATGCATCTTCCAACTCTTCGTCAGACATTCCATCTACATCCGCTCCACTTTCATCAAAGTAATCTCTTACTTCATCAATGGAATTCACCACTACCGCCATACAGTCTTCAAGAAATGCTTCCGCCTCTTCTAGTGTCTCTGCAACCGGCTCGTCAAAAAGCTGTTCCTGATTCTTAAGAAAAACTTTTAAACAATCCTCATCATACTCATACATGTTAAATTTCCTCCTTCATTTTGTATGTGTTTTTCATAATTTCCATAAGCTCCCGCGGTGTATCGATCAAATAATCCGCGCCTGCTTGTTTTAACACGTCCTTTGAGCGGAATCCCCACGTCACACCCACGCTGGTCACTTCTGCTCTCTTCGCAGTTTCCATATCTACTTCCGAATCCCCAATATACAAACATTCCTCTTTGGTAATTCCTGCCCCTGATATAATCTCATAGATTCCAGCCGGATCTGGTTTTCTTGCAATTCCATCTCTTTGCCCTAAAATATATGCAAATCGTTCTTTTCCCAAAATATCCGTTACTACATCAACCGTTTGTAAATGAGGCTTATTTGATAGAACTGCCGTTTGTATTCCCATATTCTGCAATTCATCCAACATTTGAAGTACATCATCGTATGGTTCTACATGATATGTACAATTCTCGCCAAATATTCGTTTGTACGTCTCCATCCCACGATCCAGCAGAACTAACTCACAATCTCCGGAAGCT
Source organism: uncultured Lachnospiraceae bacterium (assembly GCA_900550235.1). Taxonomy (GTDB): domain Bacteria; phylum Bacillota; class Clostridia; order Lachnospirales; family Lachnospiraceae; genus Faecalimonas. The sequence goes on along the minus strand of URRQ01000008.1, from coordinate 31,237 downwards.
TTCAATGCTTTTTCAATTAACACTTTTGCTCCATTTCCAACAAATTCTCTACACTGCTCCATTGTAATCTCCGGAAGTTCCAGCTCTTTTAATGTCGCATTGACAGAATATGTCAGGGATTCCAATGTATCTGTCAACGTCCCGTCCAAATCAAATATACATAGCTTATACATGGTTCCTCTCCTTTATATCCATTATCATATTATGGTTTTCAGCAAAATTCAACTATAAAATAAAAGATTGTGCAATTGCACAATCTTAAGATAAATACTGGCGCATCGTTTTCAAAGCATTTTTTTCCAACCTGCTAACCTGTGCCTGAGAAATATGAATATCTCTCGCAATTTCCATCTGCGTCCTTCCTTCAAAAAAACGCATTCGGATAATATTCTTTTCTCTCTTTCCCAATCGCTCCATAGCTGCAGCCAACGAAAGTTCTTCCACCCAGGTTTCTTCTTTGTTTTTTTTATCGCTTAATTGGTCCATGACATAAAGCGTATCTCCTCCATCACTATATACCGGCTCCTGCAAGCTCATCGGAACTTGAATCGCATCTAACGCCTGCACAATCTCCTCTTTTGAAATACTGATTTCTTGTGAAATTTCTTCTACTGTCGGTTCCTTCAGATTCTTTTTCATATAGCTTTCTCTTGCATAGATTGCTTTATATGCTGTATCTCGAAGAGATCTGCTTACACGGATTGCGTTATTATCTCTCATATATCTTCTGATCTCACCGATGATCATTGGAACTGCATACGTAGAGAATTTCACATTTAATTCCGTATTAAAATTATTGATTGCTTTAATCAGACCTATGCAGCCAATCTGAAACAGATCATCTGGATTTTCATTACTGCTTGAAAACCGTTTGATTACGCTTAAGACAAGTCTTAAATTTCCTTTAATATATTTTTCTTTCGCCTCTTCATCTCCAGCCTTGATTTTTTCTAATAATTTCTCTTTTTCCTCCTCTCCCAGCAAGGGAAGAGTTGACGTGTTTACGCCACATATTTCTACTTTATTAAGAGCCATTTTGTATCCTCCTCTTCTTATAGTCTAAGAAGAGGATTCACAAAATGGCTCCTTCTATTCACATATTAAGATACTTTTGCCCCTTGACCTCTAACGATCCCACTTATCCGCAAGATTTTGAATCTGTGATTCAAATTTGGCAAGGTCTTTATTAGCAACTCCTTCATTCTTCATGATTACACTCATCAATCGCTTACCGGCTGCTACAACTCTAGCAAATGCATTGGCAGCCCGTACGGTAGACGCCTTCATAGCTTTCTTCCGGACTTTCACGCCTTCCGTCACAATCTGATTCGTAGCAAGATCCACACAACCTCCGGAATACGGAGCTAATGCCTCATATCCAAACGTATGGCGGATAGTCTCTGCAAATTCATCTGTCACCGCATCTTCTCCATGTACAACAAATACATGCTGTACATCAGATTTGAAATGAGATAACCAATCTAATAATCCATTCATATCTGCATGACCGCTGATTCCTTTTAATGATTCGATTCGGGCTGCTACCTCAATTTCTTCACCAAATAATTTCACCATCGGAGCCCCCTCGATCAACTTACGCCCAAGAGTTCCCACAGCCTGGTATCCTACAAAGAGGATTGTGCACTCCGGTCTCCACAAATTATGTTTCAAATGATGACGAATACGTCCCGCTTCACACATACCAGATGCAGAGATGATTACTTTTGGTTTGCTATCAAAATTGATTGCTTTTGAGTCTTCACTTGTCGTAGATAATTTCAATCCCGGAAATACCAATGGATTGATTCCTCTTTCTACTAAATCCATTGCTTCCTCATCAAAGCAACCTTTCATATTCTTAGTAAATACATTCGTTGCTTCTATTGCCAATGGACTATCTACATACACATCGAACTCCGGATATTCCGGTATTAAATTCCGTTCTTTAATCTCACGGATAAAGTATAGAAGTTCCTGCGTTCTTCCTACTGCGAAAGATGGAATCACAACATTACCGCCTTTATCAAAGGTTTCTTTTAAGATTTTCGAAAAATCTCCTACATAATCCGGACGTTCCACACCATGTGTCCGATTACCATACGTCGATTCAATCACAACATAGTCGGCTTCTTCCACTCCTCCGGGATCCTTAATAATCGGCTGATTCGTATTTCCTACATCACCCGAAAATACAATCTTTTTAGAAATGCCATCTTCTTCAATCCAAATTTCAATACAAGCAGAACCTAAGAGATGTCCCACATCTGTAAATCGCACTTCAATCCCGTCACACAGTTCAATTTTTTGTCCATAGTCACAAGGCGCAAGCAATTCTATAGCATCCAAGGCATCCTGCATCTCATAAAGAGGAACATACAACTCCGCGCCAGAACGTCTCGCCTTACGATTCCGCCATTCTGCTTCAAATTCTTGAATGTGCGCACTATCTCGCAACATAATGTTGCACAAGTCAGATGTTGCAAATGTGGTAACAATTTGTCCGTGGAATCCCTGCCTACATAGCAATGGCACCAAACCCGAATGATCAATATGTGCATGTGTCAAGAGTACAAAATCGATATCTCCCGGCATTACCGGAATGTCCTGATTCTCATAAATATCCGGCCCTTGTTCCATTCCACAATCAATCAAAATTCTTTTTCCACAGGCTTCCAATAAATGGCAGCTTCCCGTTACTTCGTGGGCTGCACCGATAAATGTCAATCTCATATATCCAACCCCTTTCTTTCTCTACATTATAACACCTTATTTTGTAAAAAAATAGGACTTCATGCTTTTTTAAGATATATTTTCTGACTATTCATACTTTACCATTTCACGTTTTAATCTTTGCATAATCTTCTTTTCCAAACGTGAAATATAGGATTGGGAAATACCAAGAATATCCGCAACTTCTTTTTGTGTCTTCTCTTCTCCATCCGGTGTTCCGATCCCAAAACGCATCTGTACAATCATCTGCTCACGTTTGGAAAGCCTGCTGATTGCACGTAGAAGAAGTTTGTGCTCCACTTCCGTCTCCAAATCTTTATAGATTGTATCTTCTTCCGTTCCTAAAATATCTGATAGAAGCAGTTCGTTTCCATCCCAGTCTACGTTTAACGGTTCGTCAATCGACACTTCCAGTCTTGTTTTATTATTTCTACGTAAATACATCAAAATCTCATTTTCAATACACCTGGAAGCATACGTTGCTAATTTGATATTTTTCGAAGGATTAAACGTATTAATCGCCTTGATCAATCCAATTGTTCCGATAGATATTAAATCTTCTACCCCCACTCCCGTATTATCAAATTTTTTTGCTATGTACACAACAAGCCTGAGATTATGCTCGATCAACGTTTTCTTTGCGCCTTCATCTTCCTCGCCTCCTAAGCTTTCTATTACTGCTAATTCTTCTTCTCCCTCCAAAGGAGCCGGAAGCACTTCAGAGCCCCCAATATAATGAACCTCTTGTTTATCCGGAAACAATAACGTTCGAAAATCAGGCATAACTTTTAATTTAAATTGATTCGGTACTGCTATCTTAATAACCATTTTATTTCCTCCTAAAATATATCTGGATTCAGAATCATGCCGTATCCCCCATTTGCAGAAATAGGGTCCCCACATATTCCGATCACCGGATGCTGAATCCGGTATTCTTTTTCTTTATGTACACACATTTCCTTAATCTCCATTACCGGAAGATACCCTGCTTTTTCCCCAATAGAAGAAAATGGAATTTTCCGCAGATTTGCAATTCCTTCTTCATCTACAAATTTTTCCATTTTCTTTTTCTCTAATACACAAACCGGTTTTTTGGTCACCGGATCTCGCAGACAATTACCTGTATCTATTATCGCATCTACAGTACACTCTCCCGTTTCAAAAGAAAGTGTTACTTTGCATCTATAAGATGTAAATCTTTGCAGGCAACTGATAAATGACCATATCCCCTGCACAATATGATAACTGAGTACTGCAATACAAAAAAATAAACTTCCAATTCTTATATATTGCCGAAGAAAATTAAAGACACCTCCCAGTAAAAAACTTCCTGTATAAAGCGCTATAACACCTCGGCACATCTCCCTATTATCTTTTATACGCAACCCTGTTTTTGTCATCATAATACTCACCCCACCATGAAGAAACAAAATCTTGATCCATTCATAGGGAACCGGAATTACAATAGTCAGACAAGTCAATATGCTTCCGATCAAACTCCCAATACAAATATTTCGATGTGTGGCAGAACATTTTAATATCTGTCTTACAATCAAAAGCAAAAGATAATCCATCATAAAGTTTACAAAGAAAAATACGTCTATGTACAGTTCATGATACACAACCCACCTTCTTTCTTTCCGGTCTTTATCATTATACAAACTCTGTCTCTCAAAATTTGTCATTTATTGAAGGATATTCCTACTTTTTTCCGACAATCATCGGAAATTTCAAAATATATTCCCAGGATTTTGTAAAAATTATCCATAACACAAAAAGAGCTGACGCTATTGCGTCAGCTCTTCATACTCACTATGTTCTTCTTATCTTTTGAAAAAGTCAGGAATCTTGATTGATTGCTCTTTCACTTTGCTTACAGGTGTTACCGGTGTCTGTGACATATTGTTATATGGTCTTGGTTCTGCCTGCTGTTCCGGTGCCTGATACTGTGGACGAGCCATACTCATATCAAGTCTTGGTGACTGTTCTTGTGTTGGATATGGATGAATGTTAGACTGGAATCCATTTTGCTGGTATGGATTCTGGTACATCGCTTTCTGTCCTTCTAATCTAGATTTTAATTTGGAAGCTGTACCTCCTGCATTGTGTAATCCAGTAGCAATTACTGTTACTGTTGCTTCATCCTGTTTCTCACTATCATACATAGCACCAAAGATGATATTTGCTTCTTCTCCTGCAAGTTCCTGTACGTATTCAGCAGCATCGCTTGCATCCATAAGAGAAATATCTCCGGATACGTTAATGATAACATGTGATGCACCTGCGATTGTTGTTTCAAGAAGTGGACTTGCAACCGCTTCTTTTACAGCTTCAAGCGCTTTGTCATCACCTTTTCCTCTACCGATACCAATATGAGCGATACCTTTATCGATCATAACAGTCTGGATATCTGCAAAGTCGAGGTTGATAAGTGAAGGTACGTTGATCAAGTCTGTGATACCCTGAATACCTTGCTGTAACACTTCATCCGCTTTTTTCAGCGCTTCCGGCATGGTTGTTCTTCTGTCAACAATCTCAAGTAATTTATCATTCGGAATCACAATGAGTGTATCTACACTCTCTTTCAATTTTTCAATTCCAGCAATCGCATTATTCATACGTGCTTTGGATTCGAAACGGAACGGTTTTGTAACAACACCTACTGTAAGTGCTCCCATATCTTTTGCGATTTTAGCAACTACAGGTGTAGCTCCTGTACCTGTTCCACCGCCCATACCGCATGTTACAAATACCATGTCGGCTCCTTTGATTGCTGCTGCGATCTCTTCTGAACTTTCTTCAGCGGCCTTTTCTCCTACTTCCGGTTTTGCTCCTGCGCCAAGTCCTTTTGTAAGTTTATCCCCAATCTGCATAAGAGTCGGAGCCTTACATAACTGTAACGCCTGTTTATCTGTATTGATCGCAATAAATTCTACGCCTGCAATCTGTTCGTCGATCATTCGGTTCACGGCATTATTTCCACCACCGCCAACACCGATTACAATTATTTTTGCTGCTGCTTCTGATTCGTTTGTTTTAATTTCTAACAAGAGTTTCTCCTCCTTTGTGTTCCTTATTTGCTTTATACTTCCCTTTAAGTTGGCAGACTCAGCCATATAGATATATAATATATACTTTTTCACAAATAATCAATAGCATTTTTCTTATTTTCTTAATTTTTTATGTCTTTTTTATATCTATCGGCTATTCACCTTGCCCTTTTGGGAATTCTCCTTCTTTAAAACTGATAATTTCCGTGGATTCATTGTAATGTTGAAGATCTAATGTTCCTTTTTTGCCTTCTAACTTTGATAGGATACCCGGAAGCTGATTGATTTTTAATTCCATATCTCCACTTCCAAGAACCACACAGATATCTCCGATATATACTGTTAAATTCGCCCCATCACATAACGTCCTTGTCGGAACAATTTTATATTGCGCAAATGCTTCTGAGGAATCTATGATATTACGGAAAATCCTTTTCTCTTTGACCGGAAGTTCTTCATTTACTTTCACTTTGTTTGACTGAATTCCCTCTACATATAAGATTCCTTCCGGCTGAATCGGCGTTTTTCCTAGGACAATTCCGTTTTTATCAAACAAAACATACTCGTCTTTTATCACTGTACAGCCAATCGGCTCTTTCTCTGTCACGATCACCCGAATGCTCCACGGGGTCTTCATCCGTATTTTCACCTTTTCTATTGACTGTGGGTATTGGATTTTCCCCAATGCGTTTTTCATCATGATATATAAGGTATTGGACGCATATTTATCACTCTGGATACTTTCCGCCACAACACTACTTTCTACGTATTGATTGTCACAGATTTCTATAGTCTGTACATGAAACAAAAGCAGGGTTGCCATTACAACGATTGCAAACGCTAAAAGCAGTACTGTAATCGCATAAAGAGTATGTCCTCCACCTGTCTTTCGTTTCTTCTCTTTCTTCTTTTCACTCATTGTACTCCTCCTGCTTATCTTATTATTCTATCAGATTCGATACACTCAGCACAAGCCCCATTTCTAACAAAAGAAACATGACAGACGTCCCTCCATAACTAATAAACGGAAGTGTAATTCCCGTATTAGGAATCGAATTTGTGACAACTGCAATATTTAAGATTACTTGGATCATAATATGTCCCATAGCTCCGGTAGCAATTAGCGCTCCAAACAAATCTTTTGCATGAGTCGCAATCACAAAGAAACGCCAAATCAAGATTAAAAACAAGAAAATAATAAAAGATGCCCCCACAAGTCCCAGTTCCTCACATATGATTGAAAAAATCATATCATTTTGAGCTTCCGGAACAAAACCAAGCTTTTGAATACTTGCCCCAAGTCCTCTTCCAAACAATCCGCCGGATCCAATTGCATAAAGCCCTTGCAACGTCTGATATCCCTTTTCAAATTTTTCCGGATTTCTCCATATAGCAAGACGTTCCAGTCTATAGCTTTCCAAAGCAAGAAATATCCCCAAAAATCCTGCCGCCAAAACTCCCATCATAATAAACTGCGTATATTTTGGACTGGAAACAAATATCAAAATAATCGCAATGCCAAGAATAATCACAGCCGTACTCAAGTTATTGGAGCCTACCAGCCCAACAATCGGAAGCGTCAAGCCAATGATCTTACCCAATGTCGTAATTCGATCGATCGTCTTTACACATTTCATAACAAGATATGATAAAAATACGATCAAGGCAACTTTCGCATACTCTGACGGCTGAAAAGAAAGCGGACCCAAAGACAACCATCTTTTGGATCCGTTATATTCATCTCCGATAAATAATACTGCAGTTGACAAAACCAATGCCACCACATATCCCATAACCGCAAACTTCTGCCATACATGGTAATCTATGTTTGCCATCATAAACATAAGTACGATTCCAAGCACTGTTGCAAAAGCCTGTTTTTTTAAATAATAAAAAGAATCGTGGAATTTGACCTCTCCATTATATGCACTCGTACTATAAAGAATCAAGAGGCCAATCCCAATCAGAAGAAACACAACAACTAACAAACTCAGATCATATTTCCTCTTTTTCTCATTTTTTTGCACTCTAAAAACCAGCTCCTTATAGAGATTTTACAAGTTCTTTGAATTTATCTCCACGTTCCTCATAGTTTTTAAACATTCCCCAGCTTGCACAAGCCGGAGAAAGTAAAACTGCTTCTCCTTCCGTTGCCAGTTCTGCACAGATAGAAATTGCTTTTTCCAAGTCATCTGCAAATATAATATCTGTAAATCCACATTTTTTTGCAGTTTCTGCTATTTTCTCTCTTGTCTGACCAATTAAGATCAGTTTCTTAACTTTCCCGTCAAAACTTTGAATCCATTCCTCATAAGAAGCGTTCTTATCATAGCCTCCGCCAATCAAATAGGTTGGACGATTCATCGCGCAAATTGCTTTGATCGCCGCATCCGGATTCGTTCCTTTGGAATCATTATAATATACAACGCCTTGTTTTTCGCATACATACTCAATTCGATGTTCTACTCCGCCAAATCGTTTCACCGCTTCTCGAATCACTTCGATCGGCGTTCCGTAAGATACAGCCATTGCAACCGCAGCCATTACGTTTTCATAATTGTGAACACCTAAAATCTGAAGTTCTTCTGTCTTGCATACTTCTATTTTTTCACCATCTTTTGCATACACAATTACATTTCCATCTAGATAAACACCTGTATCCAAAGCATGCCCGCTGCTAAAATACAGAATAGAAGCCTTCGATGTTTCTCCAAATTCTCTCAGCACCTCATCTTCGTAATTGAGAACACAAGTCTCACTTGCCTGCTGATTCTTTGCAATTGTTTCTTTTGCTTCTATATACGCTTCCATCGTGTGATGACGATCCAAATGATCCGGCGTAATATTCAATATCGCGCTCACCTTCGGTCGAAATGCGTCAATTGTTTCCAACTGGAAACTGGAAATCTCTGCAACAACGACTGAATCGTCTTTTGTATCCGAAGCAATGGAAGTATAGGGAATCCCAATATTTCCTACAACATAGACATTGTCCCCTTTCCATGCTTTCATAATTTCACCAAGAAGCGCTGTCGTTGTTGTTTTTCCATTCGTTCCCGTAATTGCCAAAACATCCCCCTTGCCAGTTTGATATGCAAGTTCGATTTCACTCCAAATCGGTATATTTTTCTCGCGAATCCGATTTACAACCGGAAGATCCGTCGGCACTCCGGGACTGATCACACATAAATCCAGTTGTTCCATTACGGTATCTTCCAATTCTCCAAGCAAAATCTCTGCTTTGCTTTGGGAACCAATTCTTTCTTTTATTTGCTTTCGATCCAAAGCCTCATTGCCATCATAAAGAATGACATCAGCCCCATTTTCCTCTAATAGTCTGCAAGCACCGATTCCACTAATTCCGGAACCAAATACAAGCACGTTCTTTTTCTCTAATCTCATCTTACGAACCTCCTACATTGCCATCAATGCAATCAGGCATAATAACGCTGTAATAATAGAAAATACTGCAACAACTCTTGTTTCCGACCAACCGCAAAGTTCAAAATGATGATGAATTGGAGCCATCTTAAAGAATCTCTTTCCACCTGTCTTTTTGAAATATGTCACTTGAATCATAACCGAAATTACTTCCACCATATAGATAAAACCAACGATCATGATAAAGATCGGCATCTGCAAAATATATGCTGTAGAAGCAACAAATCCTCCCAATGCAAGAGAACCTGTATCTCCCATAAACACGCTTGCAGGATATACATTGAACAAAAGGAATCCAAGCAACGCACCTACAACCGCGCAAGTAACCGGTTCAATCCCACTTTTCGTTCCGATTGCCACTACCGTAAAAAATGTAGCTACCAGAACAGTTACACTGGATGCAAGTCCGTCCAAACCGTCCGTAAAGTTCACACCATTTACCGTACCGATCACTACTACGAAAAGCAATGGGATTGCAAGCCATCCGATATCCCATGTCTTTCCACCTGTAAACGGTATGATCATCTCCAATGATACATCTGTAAAATTCACAATATAATACGCAAACACAGCAGTTACTAAGATTTGAAGCGCCATCTTCTGTTTTGGAAATAATCCGTCAGAACGCTTCATCACTACTTTTAAATAATCATCTAAGAATCCTATCAGACCAAATCCAAGTGTTACAAATAAAATTGGAATGATCTTCGGGTAATCTTTGATATAGAAAACAGAAGTTACCGCTACGCTGACAAGAATGATAATTCCTCCCATCGTCGGAGTTCCTGCCTTCTTCAAATGCGACTGCACTCCTTCTACTCGTTCCGTCTGCCCCATCTTAAGTTTTCTTAAAAACGGTATTACTACCGGTCCCATGATCGCGCTTAGCCCAAAAGCTATCAGCACAGGTATCAAAATTTTATAATCCATATCGCACCTCTTTATCTCTTTTGTTTATTCTTTTAAAATTATACCTTAATTCCCTTTATTTTTCAACTTTTCTTCGTTTATCAAACGTTCGTCTTTCTCAATCCCCATATACGGAAGAATATTTTCAAAAATATCACGTACTACCGGAGCTGCGATCGTCCCACCATAATAGATTCCTTGAGGATTGTGGATCACCACCATCGCAAGAACTTGCGGATGATCCGCAGGAGCAAAACCAATAAACGATGAAATATATTTATTTGCACTTCTCGGAAGTGTCTGGGATGTTGCAGTTTTTCCACCGATTTTATATCCCGGAATATATGAGTTTTTTCCAGATCCCTCTGAGACAACACTTTCCAATATGTCTCTCATTTCAGAAGATGTGTCTTCTGAAACTACATGTTTTTTTACCGGATAATCAAATTTCTCTACTGTCTTACCATTTCGATCTGTCACCTGTACGCCAAAATGAGGCGTCACCCTTCTCCCTCCATTGATGATAGAACTTACTGTTGTGGCAAGCTGGATTGGCGTAATCTGAAAAGACTGCCCAAAAGACATGGTTGCCAGTTCAACGGGACCAATGTTGGATTTATTATGCATGATCGTTCCTGCTTCACCGGGCAAGTCTACTCCTGTTTTTTCCATCAAACCAATCTTTCGAAATCCCTCATAAAACCGATCTGCTCCAAGCCTCAGTCCTATGTCAATAAACACAGGATTACATGAATTCTGTACCCCTTCCACAAATGTTTCCGCACCATGTCCTCCAACTTTATGACATCGGATCCTTCTATTTTCCACTACCCGATATCCCGGACAACTAAACGTATCCGAAAGCGATACAACGTTTTCCTCCAAACACAATGCCGATGTAATAATTTTAAATGTAGACCCCGGCTCATACGTATCATTGATACAGCTATTTCTCCACATTTGATTCAACAAATCCTGTTTCTTATCCACAGACGCCATCCCAGTTATCCCCTCTTTTTCTGCAAATACCTTCTCCAAAACAAAGGGGGCATTCAGATCAAATTCCGGAACATTTACCATGGAAATGATTTCACCGTTCTGTGGATTCATGATTAAAACCGACACCTTATCTGCCTGTTTTTCTTTCATTACTTTTTCCGCAGCTTGCTGGGCATATTTCTGAACATTATAGTCCAAACTAATATGAAGAGTATTCCCGGGAATTGCTTCTACACGATCTTCTGCAATTCCGTCCAGTTCTATTCCCCTGGCATCTGTCGTTGTCAAAATCGTTCCATTCGTTCCTTTTAAATATTCCTCGTACTTCACTTCCAGACCTATAATCCCTTGATTATCCCCACCAGTAAATCCAAGAACCTTGGAAGCAAGTTCTCCATATGGATAATATCTTCGAAAATCTTCATCCACTTTTACCCCATCCAATTCATATTCCCGAATCTTATCCCCAATCTCTTTCGGAACATTCGTCTTAATCCGTTCAATCGAAGAGACTTTCTCCACACGTTTTCTCACTTCCTTTTCTTCCAAAGCAAGTTCCTTACAAAGTATACGAATTACCTTTTCTTTCTCTCTCAGTTGATTATGAATGACAGAAATCGTACACACTGTCTTATTTGTAGCAAGCACTGTTCCTGTTGCATCAACAATTTCTCCTCTTGCAGCCTTGATTTCCCTCTCTCTTTCATGAAGCGCTTCTGCTTTCTTCTGATAATATTCTGCATCAAAAATCATCAAATACACAAGTCTTGTAATCAGAAGTACTATTACACTACAGGCACAAAGAAATACTACAAATATTTTCTTCTTGTTATACGTCTTATTACGCACAAAAAACCTCACAAAGATTCTTACTATAGCGTATTAAATCTTTTGTGAGGTTATTCGTCTTATTTCTTCTCTACTTTTGTAATATTTAAATACGGAAACGCTTCTTTCATGATTTTCTGAGATAAACCTACAGCCAACCCACTATTAGCCTGATTCGCTACATTTGGTTCGTCAATCGCAACATACACCATGATTTCCGGATTGTCCTGTGGGGCATAGCTAATAAAGGAAACCAAATTCTTTCCTTCACTTCTTGGATGTTTCTCGGCTGTTCCTGTTTTACCTCCGATATCATATCCTTCTACCTGTGCCTTTTTTCCACTACCACTTTCAACAGTTGCATACATATACTCCTTGATCGTCTTACTCGTTTCTTCAGAAATCGTCTTTTTCACAAGAACCGGATCTATATTCTCTATAACGTTTCCATTTGCGTCTTTGATCTGTGTCACTACATGCGGCTCATAATAATTTCCACCATTGATCAGAGAACAAAAACCTGCTGCCAGTTGTGTCATCGTTACATTAAAGTTCTGTCCAAAAGCATTGGTAGCAAGGTCTGTGCTTCCCATTTTCTCCGGATCAAACAACAAACTTGACGTAGACCCTTCCCCCGGAAGATCAATTCCGGAATATTCACCAAATCCAAAAATATGCTGATATTTTGAAAATTCCTGCGGACCGATCGCCGCACCGATTTCCATCAAAGCTACGTTACAAGAATGGGCAATCGCTTCTTTTAAATCCAATGTTTGATGTCCTTTTATATTGTTACAGGAAATGTCCCAATCTCCCACATGCAAACTACCGCCACAATAATATTTCTCGTCACCTTTTAGTGTTCCATTCTCCAATCCTGCCGCAACAGTAAACGGTTTCATCGTCGATCCCGGCTCATAAGTATCGCTAACACAAAAGTTTCTCCAAAGCTTATTCATCTCTTTGACCTTATCTTCATCCGACATCTTTGCAAGATCTTCTTCTTTAAAATATGCGCTCAAATCTCTCGGATTATTCAAATCATAGCTCGGATAACTTGCCATAGCAAGAATCTCACCCGTATTCGGTCTCATTACCATAACTGCAGTATTTTTACTGCCAAGAATCGTCGGATCCTCTTCATCTTTGTGCGCATCATTGAATTCCTTGATGTATTTTTCTACGATTGTCTGGAGATTCAGATCTATTGAAGTTACAAGCGTTTTTCCATCCGCAGCTTCTTTCACTATCTTTTCCACAGAAGACGTCTCGTCCAAATACCCATATTCTCTTCCATCTGTACCATTCAGCGTATCATTGTAATAAGCTTCCAATCCACTATTTCCCACATTACCGGATGCCGTAAACCCTATCAAATCTGCTGCCAATGTAGCATATGGATACTTTCTCACATAGTCCTCTTCCATCCAAATACCTTTCAAATTTGCATATTGACGATCTTCAGATTTGCGCTTTGCATCTTCCTCTTTTAGTGTTTCAAATTTTTGTTGTTGTTCATAGCTGGCTTTCTTTTTGAGAATGATATAACGACTGTTTGGTTTTTCTTCCAGCGCTGTATACACATCCTCCTTTGAAATATCAAAGCATAATTCTAACGCTTTTGCTGTCTCTTTTTTCGCTTTTCCAACTTCTTTTTCTTTTCCTGAAAGCAAGACTTTTGCATCTAAGATTACATTATAAACTCTTTCACTCGTTGCAAGTTTTGTCCCGCCAGCATCTAGAATATCACCACGTTTAAACGGAATTGTTCTGCTGTCATACTGTTGCTGATCGAGAACAACCTTTGTATACTTATCGCCTTCCGCCGCATTGATATAAGTTGCTCTTAGTACTAAAATAGCAAAAGCCAGTATCGTAAGCATAAATACCAATACTAGCTTTTTCTGCATTTTTTTTGGAAATCGCTGGCGGATGTATTGAAATCTTCTTTTCGTTCTACGTCTCTTTGCCATCTATTCACCTTCTGTTATTTTACTTTGTCAGACTCTACGCTAATCCCACTTCGTGGAATATCTTTGTACTGTTTTACATAATTGCCTGACGCACTCTTATATGTAACTACTTGATCTGCTTTTGCATATTTCATTCCAAACTCTTTGACCGCTTTTTCACGCACGTCCTTTAAATTCACGGAATCCATCGCATTATTCAATCTCGTAGTATTCGCTTCCTTTTTGTCTGCAAGTTCTCTCTGCAATACTGTGATATTATTGGAATGTCTTGTAAGCTCAGAACGAAGCTGCAGATAATTCACACATACAAATAATGCAATCACTGCCGCCGCTGCAAGAAATACAACATATGCCGCGTTCATATGCATCGCTTCCCTGCGATTCTGTCTCACCTGTCTGCTTACCTTTTTCGGTTTTTCCGGAGCAAATGTCTCCTGTCTTCTTGGAGATACCTCCGGTTTCCGCACCGTATTGCCGTACACGTAAGTCTGTCCACTATACATTTTTCTATTGTAAGACGGCCTTCTGCCTGTTGTTGCCATAACTTACGCTCCTTCCAAACTTCTATCTGTAACAAATATTAACACCGTTCAAATATACGAAGCTTCGCACTTTTTGAACGACTGTTATATTCCAACTCTTCCTCACTTGGAAGAATCGGTTTTCTTGTAATTACCTTCCCCTTCGAAACATTTCCACATACGCATACCGGAAAATGACTTGGGCATGTACATGGGTTTTCGTTTCTTTTAAAAATGCTCTTCACAATCCGATCCTCTAGAGAATGGAATGTAATAATACATATCCTTCCTCCTGGATTCAACAGATCGATCATTGTATCCAGGCTATCTCTTAGAACTTCTAACTCCCGATTAAGTTCTATACGAATCGCCTGAAACGTTCTTTTTGCAGGATGACCTGCATTTTTCTGAAATTTCATCGGAATCGACTGTCTGATAATCTCAGTCAGCTGTCCCGTCGTTTCGATCGGACCCTTCGCACGTTCAAGGACAATATGCTTCGCAATATTTTTTGCAAACTTATCTTCCCCGTAATCCCTGATTATGCGAAACAGGTCCATCTCACTGTAGTCATTGACGATATCTCTGGCCGTCATACTCTGACGCCTATCCATTCTCATATCCAGAGGTACATCTACGCGATAGGAGAATCCTCGTTCTGCCGTATCCAACTGATAAGATGATACGCCCAGATCCAGTACGATCCCATCGACTTTGTCAATGCCTAATTGTTGAAGCTGCAACTTCATATCACAATAGTTGCTTCGGACTATTGTAACTCTCTCCCCGAAGTCACGTAACCGGGCGCTCGCCGCCTCTATAGCCGCAGCGTCCTGATCTATTCCTATAAAACTCCCCTTGTCGTTTAACCGCGAACAAACTTCCCACGCATGTCCGCCTCCACCAAGCGTTCCATCTACGTAAATGCCATCTGGCTTGATGTTCAGACCATCTACGGTCTCTTCCAACAATACTGATTTGTGTTTGAACGTCATAATGCCCTCCTCAAGAAATTAGATGCTAAGCCCTAAATCTTCCATGTGAGCCGCAATATCATCCATATTTTCTTCCACTTCTGTATTATTTTCATCCCATTTTGCTTTATCCCAAATTTCCACGCGATCCAGTACACCGACTAAAACCACTTCTTTATCCAATCCGGCAAAAGCTCTCAGGGCAGAAGAGATTAATACTCTGCCTTGTTTATCAAGGCCGCCATCTACCGCACTTCCTAAAAAGAAACGTGTGAAAGTTCTAGCGTTTTTATTTGTGAGTGGTAAGGTTCTTAGTTTTTCTTCAAAGATTTTCCATTCATTTGCGGGATAGAGAAACAAACAGCCATCTAATCCCTTCGTAATAACAAAATCATCTCCAAGGATATCTCTAAACTTGGATGGAATTATAAGCCTGCCTTTTGTATCTATACTGTGATTAAATTCTCCCGTTAACATATGGAATCACCTTCTTCCAAATGGGTCTGCCACTTTTGCCCCATTTCGTACCACTATTCACCACTTTCTACCACTTGAACTAATTGTAAACTACTTTTCCCCCCTTTTCAAGCCCTTTTTTGAATTTTTTTATTTTGTCACAAAATTTACACATTTCCGCAAAACCCTCAGTTTTACGCGTTTTGTGGGACTTCCGGTTCTACTTTTGCACAAAAAAAAGATACATTCCCACACTAGTGGGGATGTATCCCAAATTTCATTCATTTTTTCGTATTTTTTCTCTTTATTCAGCTGCATACATGTCTGAAAGGTACTCAGCTACTGCTGTATAATCAACCTCCGCGCTCTCTGCCGGCTGATTATTCATGTATGAATTCCAACCTGAATAGCCAATCCACCCAAGTAAAGCCACGCATACAATAGTTGCCGTAATGTTACGAACCACTTTCATACGTTTCTCTTTCTTCATAATTTCTTTTCTATTGGCTTTTTCTGCTTTATAACGGTCTACTTTTGCCTGACTCATGTTTAAAAACTCCTTTCACCCGTAAGCTTATCCGCTTGCCGTGATGTTCCATAATCTGCTCTTGATTATAACACAATCCAGTCAATTATACAACTACGATAATTCCACCGTCATTTGCATACATACTGCTGATTCCTCGTGTATCCAATATGATCACATCACGAAACGCAGCCTTCTGTAACAACATATTTTTCACAGCAATCGCCCGCTCATAGCAATTACAATGAGCAATCGCAAGAATCTTCTTCTCTGCGTTTAAAAGTTCTTCCACTACATGATCTGCCATTTTATCCAACGCCTTCTTAATTCCTCGCGCCTGCCCCTTCTGACAAATCGTCCCCTCCGGAGTGGATGCCATCACCGGCTTGATATTCAAAGCAGTTGCGACCAACGCCTTAACGCCTGTTAACCTTCCGTTTTTCTTTAATGTTTCCAGATTTTCCAAAACAAAATGCGTATGCTGTTCTTCAATGTAACTTTCGGTTGTCTCTATGACTTCTTCAAAACTCATTCCTGCCTCTTCGCATTCCTGAATTTTCAAACCGATCAACGTCTCTCCTACAGAAGCTGAACGGGAATTAAATACATAAATCTGCTTCTCACCTATCTCTTCTTCGTACAAGTTTTTCCCAAGTACTGCACTATTATAAGAACCGCTTAATTCCGCAGACAACGTCACCGCATACACCCGTTCTTCTTCACAATTATAGTATTCCATATATTTTTCCGGAGAAGGGCAAGAAGACTTTGGCCCGTTTGGGCTCTCTGCCACAAGCTTTAAAAAGCTTGCCTGATCAAAAGTCTCATCATCTACAATAAAATGATCGTCTACTTGTATACTAAGCGGCGCTGTTACAAAATGCCCGCTTTTCTTCATCTCTTCCGTCAATTCTCCACAACTATCTACAATAATCCTATAACTCATACCGTTTTACCTCACACCGATTCTTAAAACTTTCATTTCTATCACACGTAGTTTTCAATACCACTTTATAGTTTACCACATTTTATGCTATCTGAAAAGTACTTTTCTATTTCTCGTATTATTCTTCAAACTTAATCGTTCGGGAAACGCCCAACGCAATCCCCATTTCTGTCATCAAGAATAAGATCGAAGTACCTCCGTAACTTACAAACGGTAATGTAACTCCCGTTGTAGGAATCACATTTAACACTACGCACACATTAAAAATTACCTGAATTGCAATATGCGCAAATATTCCTGTTACAATGAGGGAACCATAAAGATCCGGTGCGTTTTGCGCGATAAACATCAACCGATATAATAAAAATCCAAACAATCCAAGTATGACAATAAATCCAAATATTCCCAATTCTTCACATATAATGGATAGGATCATATCATTCTGTGCTTCTGGTATAATCAACTTTTGCGCACTATTGCCAAGACCTTTTCCAAAAAATCCACCGGAACCGATCGCATACAATGCCTGCATGACCTGAAAACCACCGTCTCCTGCATATTGTTCCGGATTTAACCACACAAGCACTCTTCGAAGTCGAAAGCTCTCACTCGTCGTCATAATCTTTCCGAGAATCTGCGCGCCTATTCCAACAGCCGCTACACCTGCTGCCACAACTCCCATAAACGGAGCCGTCTTAGGATGCATAACAAATACCATCACACAGACAATCCCCATAACAATAATACCAGTACTCATATTATCTGTAAGCTTATATACGCCAAATGCTCCAATTACTCCCCAAATCAAGGCCGGCGCAAGTTCTTTGAGCGTTCTGGCTCTTGTACCAATCTTGCAAAGGATTACCGGTATAAACAACACCATGGCAATCTTCATTACTTCGGAAGGCTGCATCTGTTGATTAAATGGCAATCTGAGCCATCTTCTTGCCCCGTATGTCTCGATACCGAGCGGCGTAAAATATACAAGCGCCATCAAAAACATAGCCAAATAAAATACGTATTTTGCCATCGGCGCATATCTGTGATAATTGATTCTTGAAACAAACCACATCCACCCAAGACTCGCCGCACTAATCAAAGCTTGTCTCTTAAAAAAGAACATGCCGTCTCCAAATTTAATCTGGGCGCTATAAGAACTTGTACTGTAGAGCATCACAAGTCCAAAACAGATTAAAAAAATCAGTACAGCCAACAGACTATAATCAAAATATCGAATTGATTTTTTTGTTTTCGTCTTCTTTCTTCTTCTAGCTGCCATTCTTACACTCCCGTCTATTTCTTCTTAACAATTAATTATACTATATTTATTGCTAAAAACAAACACTTTTTCCTCTTCTCCACATAATCTAATACTGTAAAAATAAAGAAAAGGAGTAGAAACATGCCGAATTTTCGCAATAATGTCTCATTTTACAATCGTGAGTATTCCTGTGGCTGTAATCGTCAGGCGGAGACTGTAAGACGGCCGGATTCTTCCTGCTCTAATATGGATCCTCTCGGCCATATGGCACTCGCTATGGCGTATGTTCCGTGGCAAAAATGGCAACATCTATTTGATGCTGATAACGGATTTTCCTGCGGAACTATTTTTCAGGAATTACGAAAACCATTCGAACACGCAGGAGGTGGATGTCGATGAACGGAACTCCTTCAAGACAGGAATTATTGCACAAGATAAATGTTGTCAGCTTTTCTGTAGATGACGTAAAACTATTCCTCGATACGCATCCGAACGATCCGGATGCGTTGGCGTATTTTCGCGAATACAGTAACTTGAGAAATCGAGCTTTAGAAGAATACGCTCATTTTTTTGGTCCCCTTACCATCGACTCAGCCGATACTACCTGTGATGAATATTGGAAATGGGTCAATGAGCCATGGCCATGGCAGGAAGGAGGATGTTAATCTATGTGGAATTATGAAAAAAGATTACAATACCCAGTAAAAATCACACAGACAAATCCAAAAATCGCTCAGATCATCATTACACAATTTGGTGGACCTGACGGCGAATTAGCTGCTTCCATGCGGTACCTGTCGCAGCGATACACGATGCCATATGCTCAGGTGACCGGAATACTCACGGATATCGGTACAGAAGAATTGGCTCATATGGAAATGATTTGTGCCATCGTCTACCAACTGACCAAAGATTTATCCGTGGAAGAATTAAAAGCTTCCGGCTTTGATAAATACTACGTAGACCATACACTTGCTTTGTGGCCACAAGCTGCCAGTGGCGCTCCTTGGACTGCCACCTACTTCCAATCAAAAGGAGATCCGGTCACAGATCTTCACGAAGACATGGCAGCAGAACAAAAAGCACGTACAACGTACGACAACATCTTGCGACTTGTAAAAGATCCTGAAGTATGTGATCCGATTCGTTTCCTCAGAGAACGAGAAATTGTACACTATCAACGCTTCGGTGAATCGCTACGTATTGTACAGGAGCATCTGGACAGTAAAAACTTTTATGCGTTCAATCCGGAATTTGATAAATCCGGAACCTGTAACTGCAAAGGGTAGTCTCCATTTCTTCAATTCTAAAAACAGGGGCATGCTTTTACATGTCCCTGTCTATTTCTTTCTTCACTTTTTCAAATGTAGTATCAAACTTCACTTTTCCTACATCATAATCAAATTCCTGAGTACACTTTTCACTATCCGTCTCTTCGTTATCCAATCTGGTCTTGTCTTTTTTCTCAAACTGATATTCTTTCTTGATCGGACGGAACTCATCATCGAACCGAATGCTGACGCCTGTCAGTTTGTAAGCATCTTTGACCACCATACCCGAAAGTAATGTCAATTCTTCTTCAAATCGATCCAGGTCTTTTTTCTTTACGATTTTTACATCATATCCACTATCCCTTACATCCTTAACCGTCAACTGCAAATCTTTCAATGCGTCCAGGTAAGAAGCAAGATACAATTCTGGGTTCGTTTCCCGATCGGTTGTATAAACCTCTGCACCGCCTTCTTCTCCGTAGCTTACTCCTGCGGTATTGTCTTCCCGATATTTAGGGAGACCCCAGGCAGCTTCTTTGGGAACGACTGCATAATCTTGTTCTAAATCAAACAGAACTTGTTCCTGTAAATATGCCTCTCCAAGAATCATTTTTACATAAGATTCTCCCTCTATAATATCATTGATTTTTGTTGTTCCCGGTATCTCCTTGGGACAACCGGTCAAACACATCGCCACAAGAATCCCCACAATTGCCAATCCTGTTTTTTTCATTACATCCCTCCTACTTCAAATAATCTTTGGATGACTTATATTTTTCCCGGTATACAAGTTTTCCCGGACTTTCCCATAGCTCTTTCAACGCACTTTTCATGTCATTTTCCAAATACTTAGCTTTCTTCCTTCCTCCCGGTGGTGTCGCCGGAAGTACATCCAACGCTTCATGCGCTTTCATATAATCAGCCGGAGCATAATTAAAAGATTCCGTATCCACAATGACACATTGTGCTTTATCCTCTTCTTTTAAATACCCCTCCGGTCCACTTGCAATTGTACCATCTTTTTGCACCTTCAGCACATCCCATTGGGTTACAAATGCTCCGGTCTCCACATCGACAATAAACTCCGACAGACGATTGGGTGTCAGAATCTTATCATACTTTTGTCCGCCAAAACGACTGCCTCTCTCTATTTTATTGTGATGTCTTGACGGTTCTCCATAATACAACTTCATTTCAAACTGTTTCGCATATGCCTGCAGTTTCGCATAATCCGTCGGACCTTTATAATATTTTCTTACATAGGCAATGTTATGTCTATCGATATACATACGGAACTGGTGAATCATCTGATTATCCAAAGTCCTATATTTTTGTTCACTTTTTTGATAAGCCTTTCGTACACAAGCTGCATAGTCTTCCAAAAATGCCGAATGCGGCGTCAAATCCGGAGCAAATCTATCCCCGTCTCCCATCTGCAGCATTCCGTTTTTATCCAAATATGCTCCCATCTGCCGCAACACCAACAGCGCTTTTTTCTTCGGTTCAATCTTACTTGCCTCAAACATATACGTATATACGTCCGACCCAATTTGCCGAGCAGAAGAATACGTATTTTCCAGCACCTCAATGTACTCTGTTTTTGTCACATTTCCCGCTTCATATCCGTTTCCGGCAAACATATTAAACTTGGTATTTACAGCTTCCAAATACGCCAATACTGCACGCTTGTCCCAGCCGGAATAATAAGACAATTCTTCTCCCTGATGGGTCAATCTCTGTAAAAAATATTCATCTTCCACTTGCAAAATATTGTTCAAATCTGTCACATAATCCGCAATCGTAATTTCCTCTTCCGGAACAATCTCCTTCATGATTTCTTTTACAAATTCCAAATGCTCCGTAAACGTTTTCAAATCCATATAAGAATATCTCTGCGTCAGTTCTTCTTCCATGGATGCAAGCTGCACAACATCAAGAACGTCCGATTCTAACGTAAACCGTACTTCTTTTGGCATATATCCTTCATCAAACACTACCGTTACTGCCGTAACATATACTTCTTCATCATTGAGAATCCCTTCATAAACCAATGGCGCATAAAAAAGTTCCAACTGTTGTTCTTCCTCAACGGTAACGCTTCTTTCCAAGCCAGCCTGATCTACATCTTCTGTTGTAAGTTCCAGCGCCCGTATAGGATTTAAGAAAAAATCAGCATCAAGAATCGGAGAAATGGTTTCATACTCTTCATATTCCACCTTACCTCTGTATTTTCCATAATAAAGCTCCGCCTGTTGCTTCTCTCTTACCACAATCTGTTTTTGCCATCCTGCCGGATAAAGAATTGAGCGCTTTCTTCGCAAGTCATATTCCACCCGGCTTCCAGGATAACAACTTCCCATAGATACCGTCATATAACCAGCCTCTTCCCACAACTCGGCACAAAGTATTGATTCTTTTTTCCTTAATTCCTCGCTTTCTTCCACTTGTTCCTCTTCTTCAACAAACTCTGTTTCTGGATTCTCAGAAAAAACAGTTTCAGGGACAGCCTCGGTTGCCCGAACTGTCCCTATTTCCCAAGAATTTATCAATAGGAGTATACATATCCCTGTTATCACATGCTTCTTATGACACATTTGCCTTCTCCCTTATAAAGTCTCTCTATCTCAAGCTTGAAGCTTTCCCAAGTGTCACTTCAACGGTCTCTTCTTCATAGTTTCCTTTATTTTCCGGAACCATCAAAGTAATTTTGACCTTTTCACCAGCTCTATAGTACTGAAGCTGTTCCTGAAGACTTGACATTGCTTCAATCCTTACACCTTCAAATTCTGTAATAATACTTCCTTGAATAATTCCTGCATCATCTGCACCGCTTCCTCTCTGTACTTCTGATACAAACACACCCGTTTCCGGCATATTATATGCTTTTGCAGTCTCCTCATTTACATCTACACCTGTAATTCCAAGGTATCCACGTTCTGCGTCTGAAACTTTTGTTCTTGTTTCTTTATTCATGAGATTTTCAAGAAGTTCTTCAATGTCTGAAATCTGAATAGCAAATCCCATACCTTCTGCACCTTCCTGGATCTTCTCTGTAATCTTTGCAGTATTGATACCAACCACTTCTCCGTTTGCATTCAAAAGCGCTCCACCGCTATTTCCCGGATTGATCGCTGCATCTGTCTGGATTAGTTTTCCCTCAAATCCTGTCAATTCACGATCTTTGGCGCTTACGATTCCCGTTGTCACAGACTGTCCAAATCCAAGAGCATTTCCAATGGCAATAACCGGTTCCCCTACATTCAGAGAACTGGAATCACCAATTGTTGCAATTGCAATCTCATCCATCGTGCTTTCTTTGATATCTCTTAATTTAACCGCAATAACCGCAACATCTCTTGCAGAATCCGCACCTTTGATCACAGCTTCCACACTCTCGTTATCTACAAAAGAAACCGTCAATGTTTTATTATCTGCTACTACATGATTATTCGTCAAGATGAGTAACTCATTATCATTTTTTCCTACGATGACACCTGAACCACTACTTTGCATTTCTTGCTGCATTGTTCCGCCAAAGAAACTCTGTACTTCCTGCACACTCATATTTGTAATAGAAACTACCGATGGCATTGTTTCATTTACAATATCCGTTACATCAGATGTAATCGTACTTTTCGCTTTGTTTACCTTTGTCGTAGGAACTTCCTTTTCCGTTGCCGAAACTGTACTGTTTTTCCCAAAAAGCTTTCCTACCAGATAATTACTCGTCTGATATGTGGCGCTTGCAACAACTCCAAATAATACTGCAAAACCGATACATGCCGCAATTTTCATTCCCGTTCCATGTTTCTTTTTCGGTTTTCCATGTTGCTTTGGCGGTTGTGGAGATGTTTTATGTTCTTCCTTTTTATGTTCCTCTTTCTTCTCAGGTGTCGGCTGTAACACGAAATTTACTTCTCCACCCATATTCTCTCCATGTCCATCTTCATTATTATTTTCCGGTTTATAGTAATTATATTCATTATCCATAATAATAACCCCTTCCTTTTACTGTATGAACACATTTTATCGATTAATTGTGTTTAATTTGTGTTTTAACCGTTAAAAAAATTTGAAATAGAAGTTCCCTCATTATTGCTTTCAACTGAGAAAAGAACCACGTTTACGCGGTTCTTTTCTCACTATACTCTGTATTTTTAATCTAAATCAATAAAATCTACATCATAATCATCTTCATCGTCGTCATCATCAAAGTCAAACTCATCGTCATCGTAATCATCATCAAAATCGTCGTCATAATCATCATCGTAGAAATCATCATCGTCATAATCATCTTCATAGATGTCATCGTCATCATCTAAACGGAGAGAATCGAAATCGTCAACTTCATCACCTTTAGACTTTTTGAAACGATTTTTCTTTGGTGCCGGTGCTTCATCTTCATAAAAGTCCTCATCAAGTTCCCCTGCTCCACTATCGTACAGATCATCTAATTCTAAATTGCGATGACGTAATTTTACTGCAAGGGTAATGATTACAATCAGAAGAATTACAACAAGCGCTACAACACCTATCAGAACGATCATAAGATTTTTTTCTACCAATTGTAAAATCTTATTTGTGTTGGCTGGTGCTTCTTTCTCTTCAGTATTCTCAGAAACTACGAATCTCTGATAAGATTCTTCCATTGTATCATACTGATAGAAACCTTTTTCACCTGTACCGCTATTCAATGCATAGACAAGATAGAATCCTTCCTGATCTACATCCTGCCATGCCGGAAATTCATTGTTATTTACAGTAAGCTTCACTTCCTGATATCCAGCCGGAATCTTAAGTCCTTTTTCCGCTTTCTGTAAAACAATCGTTGTTGACGGAGATACTGTAACCATCACATATGCAGCAAAACTTCCATCATTTTGATTATACTGGAAAAAATTACCTGCTCCTTCTGCATCTACAAGATATGCAAGAGTAATGGTTCCTGTTGCATCTTGTACAAATCTACGTTCTGTTCCTTCGTATGGAAGTTTTACTTCTGTAAAACCAGCCGGAATGTCTGCATTTTTAAAACTATCAGACAACTTATAAGATACTCCATCTACTGTAACATCTACATCTGATGCTGTACTTACCGGAAGCTGTACTTCCTTCGTACCTTTTTCAATTGTAACTGTAGAATTACCATTCGTACAATCGATCGTTTCTCCTCCAGCTGTAACACCGGAAGATTCTTTTACTTCAATCTTTGTTGTACCTTCTTTCAAAGCTACAAATTTCATTTCGAATCCGATCCTTGTGTCGCCGGAACTCTTGCCTGTATATTTTAAAATGCCGTCAGATTCTTTTGTCACACCTTCTGCGCCACTTTCAAACGCAAGATACTCTGTGTCATATTCTAACGTAATATCGAATGACTGTAAGCCTTCTCCCCCAGCTCTTAACGCACATGTTACTTCTACGCTCTCTCCTGTTTTTGTCTTCGGATCTGTAAAGGATACTCTACCATCTGCTGCATAACTTACCATAGAATACATTGGAAGCATAAGGCATAATGCCAACAAAGATGCAGCAAGTCTCTTCATTATCTTCATGTACTTTTCCTCCATTATATATTTATTCATCATACGTTTTATGATACACTTTTTTCGACAAAATGTCTACTCTTTCTTCTGTTCATTCGACAATTCGGTTTCCGATAACTTCTTTTCTTCCGAATCCTTCTTCGCCTCCTGTTGTGCAACAGAATAACTGCTTCGATTAATATCTGCATCAGAATCTTCTAAATTCTCACGAGTAATTCCTGTCAACTCTTCAATCTCTGTCGCAATCTCTTTTACTGCATCAGAAACCTTTTCTGGCTTTTCATCCGGGTAAAGAAACGAATGTAATTCTTTCACATTTTCCACCAGACCAACCGGTACAATAACTGAGCCAAGACCATCAATGCGCCCATTCATCGCTTCCATCGGGAAGCCACTGGAATCTTTGATCTCATAATCCAATGCTCCTGCAGCAAGTCCAATTATATCCGCTAAAGAAAAGCTTGTAGAAATCTGTGGGAATACCTTATTGATGATCTTATTGATCGTTGCAAGGTCCATTCCCTTTGCTTTTTCTACTACTTTTTTGATTACAATTCGCTGTCGTTCTGTTCGTTTATAGTCGCCGCCTACATTCTTGCGGATTCTGGCATAGGTAACTGCCTGTACGCCGTCCATTGTATATGTTCCACCCTCTTCAAGCTTATGGACTTCTTTTCCTGCAACTTTTCCAGTTTCACGCACATATTTATTTATCTCTTTTGCTTCATCATCTGTTACTTCTAATTCAATTCCGCCTACCAGATCCACTACGTCTGCCAAAGCCTTAAAATCTACTGTCACATAATCTTGAATATCCAAATCAAAATTACGATTCAGCATATTGATCGCATCCTTTGGTCCACCTGTATAATATGCATAATTTGCTTTGCGAATCTTATTATCTGCATGACGTACCGTTGTATCTCTATAAACAGATGCCAGCCTTACCTCTTTTGTATTACTGTTGATAGCCGCAATAATGATCGTATCTGACTGTGCTCCCTCTTCCAAATCTCCGCTTCTGGAATCTCCTCCAAAAAGCGCTATTGTTTTATATCCCTTCCAGTTCACACCTTTGTTGGAAATAATATCACCTTCTCCAAAAGCTACTGTTTGGAATTTGTCATACTTTGCCATAACATATGCAACACCACCAAGAAGACATAAGATCAAAATCTCTGCTATCAAAACTGCAGCTCGTTTCATTCGCCGCTTTTTTTGCTTTCTACGCCTTGCTTCTCGCTTCCTCTCGCGCATCACTCTACTATCCGGCATATTTTCCGTCTCCCCTTTATATTATTTTCGTCCAGGTACTATACGAATGAGATTGTACATAAAGCACAATCTCATCGGCTTATTATACACCATAACAGAAATAAGGGCAAGGAAAACGTTTACCAGCAACAATCCACATTATACTTTTTTAAGAAATTGTGCTATACTAAGTATACTTTTATAAATACGGAGGTAACAATCTATGCATTATGATTACCTGGTAGTCGGTTCCGGGCTTTTCGGTTCTGTTTTTGCCCACGAAGCAAAAGCACACGGAAAATCCGTTCTTGTGATTGATAAGCGTCCAAATATCGCCGGCAATATATTTACCGAAACAATCGAAGGCATTCATGTTCACAAATATGGCGCTCATATTTTTCATACAAACGATAAAAAGGTATGGAATTATATCACACAATTTGCAGAATTCAACCGATTTACCAATGCACCAATTGCAAATTATCATGGAGGACTTTATTCTCTGCCATTTAATATGTACACGTTCTATCAGATGTGGGGCGTAATAACGCCGGAAGAAGCAAAAGCAATAATTACCGAACAACGTAGTGAGATTACAGGCGAGCCTAAGAATTTGGAAGAACAGGCGATTTCTCTTGTTGGAAGAGATATTTTTGAAAAGCTGATCAAAGGTTATACTGAAAAACAATGGGGTCGAAACTGTAAAGACCTCCCAGCTTTCATCATCAAACGTCTGCCTGTACGTTTCACCTTTGACAACAATTATTTCAATGCCCTGTACCAAGGAATTCCAATCGGAGGCTATACAAAACTGATCGAAAACCTTTTGGATGGTATCGAAGTTCGGTTAAACACCGATTATTTAAAAAACAAAAAAGAACTGGATGCTTTAGCTGATCGAATTATCTATACCGGTCCAATTGACGCTTACTTCGACCACAAACTCGGTACGCTGGAATATCGCTCCGTTCGTTTTGAAACAGAAGTCTTGGATATACCAAATTTTCAAGGAAATGCAGCCGTGAATTATACAGATAACGAAACACCTTGGACAAGAATTATTGAACACAAGTGGTTTGAATTCGGAAAAGATTCTGCTGGCAATGACTTGCCTAAAACTGTGATCAGTCGTGAATACTCTTCTGAATGGACACCAAAAGACGAACCTTATTATCCGGTAAATGACGAAAAAAACAGCGCTTTATATGACGCATATCGTCAACTTGCCTCATCCGAAAGACATGTCATCTTTGGAGGTAGATTAGGCGAATACAAATATTATGATATGGATCAAGTGATCAAAGCCGCATTAAATCTATGTGAAAAGGAGTTCCATGAAGCGTAATCGCTTCACGGAACTCCTCTTTCTTCTATAACCCTATTTTTTTTAGTATTTTTTTCAAACCTGTTACCGGTTGTTCTGGAACAATTCGTTCCTTGAATTTTTCATCTAACATCTTCTTCTTTTCTTTATCAGACATCTTATTCATCTTATCTACATATTCAGAATAATGATCACACACTTCATTCACTTCGCCGGTTTCTATCAATCGTCCGCCTTCAATCCAAATGGCACTCTTACAAAATTCACGTACTTGTGGTAACGAATGCGAAATAAAAAGTATGGTTTTTCCTTTCTCATCTCGAAGTTGTTTCATTCGATCCAAACATTTTTGAGCAAATCCTTTGTCACCAACTGATAATGCCTCGTCGACAATAAAAATATCCGGATTCAGCGCCAATGAAATCGAAAATCCAAGTCTGGATTTCATACCACTTGAATATTTTTTTACCGGTTGATATAAAAAGTCTCCAAGTTCTGCAAATTCAATCACGTCATCTGTAATCTCTTGGATCTTCTTTTTATTAAAGCCAAGAAGAGCTCCCTTCACATTAATATTTTCCAATCCCGTAAGCTGAGCGTTCAATCCTGTATTAATTGAAATTAATGCCTGCTCTCCATTGATCTTCAAATCACCTTCATCAATATCAGAAATACCGGAAAGGACAACCGACATTGTTGATTTTCCCGATCCGTTTGTTCCGAGAATTCCAACAACATCACCTTTCGGAATCTTCAAAGTGATATCTTTCAACGCATAGAAATGCTCTACACCCTTTTCTTTTTCTTTTCCATCCTTTTTCTTTAACTTATAGATTTTGGACACATGATTCATTTCTACCGCATATTCAATATTCTGATTGTTCTTGTTTTCCATAATCTTATCCTCTTAAATCATATCGATAAACTTCGTCTTAAACTTATACATAAGTCCGCATCCAATAGCAAATAAAATCAATACAACCGACCAAAAATATAACGTCTGCGCCGGGTGATCAAGAAACGTTTTGTAATAAAATACAGAATCTCTATATCCTGTTACAATGTAGTGTACCGGATTCAATTTCATAATAAAATTTAACACTTCATTATGTGGAACAGAATCTGCAAAATGACATTCCCAAATAACCGGCGAAAAATACATCAACATTCTCATCAAAGATGTAATTAACTTTCGGATATCACGCCACAGCATTGTTAATACTGACAAAATCAATGATACTGCTTCTGCAAAAGCAAACGCACATAATGCATAGTAGATTAAGCCAAGCCAATACATATGCGGTCTATAGCCGCACGCAAACAACGTAACGATTGTAATCACCATCATACAGCCATGATTAAAAAATTCTTTTGCACAAACGGTTGCCGGAAGTACACTAACCGGAAACTTCATCTTTGTAATTACATCTGTTTTTGCAAAAACTGCGCTACAACCACTCTGAATACAAGGTTGAATAAACCACCATGCTGCATAGCCTACAACAAGCCATGGAAGATATTCTACATCTCCAATTGGTTTTTTGTTCCATGCAATACCAAAAATCAACCAATACGTAAGTACTTGAATCGCCGGAGATGCAAAATTCCAAAAAATACCGAATTTCGAATCACGCATATCGGCAAGTAATTCATACTTGGCAATGCAGTAAATACGGTAAAGATTATGTATGTTTTCCAACCATACATATTTAATACTTTTCAACACGTTTTTTCCTCCTGTTTTCCTTCTCAGACTCAAAAAATCCTTCCGAAATAGTTTAATCCTCTTTTTCAAATATCAAGCCAGTTTTTTTATGCCTCCTATCGAATGCCTCTGTACTGTCAGATTTAAATAAAACTACTGCTGTCTGTAAAATCAACTGTATGTCTTTCAAAATACTAAATTGCTCAATATACATCATATCCATAATCAGCTTGTCTTTCGGAGTTGTATTATATTTCCCCGCAATCTGAGCATACCCCGTCAGCCCTGCTTTCATACGAAGTCTATATTTGAACTCTGGCAATTCTTCTGTATACGCATCCACATTTTTTATCATTTCTGGGCGCGGGCCTACAAAAGTCATATCTCCTTTCAGTACATTCAAAAGTTGTGGTAACTCATCAATCCTTGTTCTTCTTAAGAACTGTCCCGGCTTTGTAATTCTCTCATCATCTTTCTTTGCTGAATAGTTACTTACTCCCTGTTTCATCGTTCGTAACTTATATACTTGAAACCTTTTTCCATTAATTGTCGCTCGTTCCTGCTTAAATAGAACCGGTCCTCCATCATATAATTTTACTGCAATCATTCCACCAATCCAAAGCGGAGAGGACAAAATACCAAGCACAATGGATAAGATAATATCTAAAAGCCTCTTCATAATACGCTGTTCCATCGTTAACGATTTTACATTCTTATTAAAAAGGAACACATCATCCAGCACATAATTTGTCGCATTCATCTCCATGATATCTTCAATTTCCGGATTAAAATATACATTCACTTTATACTTATAGCACATACGCATAATTTCTGTACGCACTTCATTCGGAACATCATACATAAAAACTGTATCGACATTTTTGATATTCTCTTTTAGATGTTTACTGTGATAATCTAAAACTTTTGTAATTTCATACTGTTTTTTAAATCGTCCGATTGCAAAAGCAATCTCATCTAATCGCTTTTGTGAAGATGTGATTACACAACATTGCTCTGGTTTATGAATTTTAAAAAAAATCCAGTTTCCACCGTAAGTAAACACTACAATCACAAAAATCTGCACTATAAATGCAACTACCAACAAATCCATTCTTCTCAATCGGAATTCATGAACACCTGAATTTGTCCGCATAATCATAACTTGTAAATAAGTGATAATATCTGTGCAAAAAACTGCAAGTGAAAGTGAATAAATAATCGGCTTACTTTTTCTCCTTCCGACATCATACCTTCCGTAAGCAGATAAAAACAGAAACCACAAAACCACAAATGTACTAACGGTGATACCTAACATTCGTGATAATCTTGTTAGTCCAATATTCTCTTGCCCTAATATTCTTGTAAATGAAAACATCAATGTAACACATAGTAACACTTTAATAAATAGCCACATTGTCGTTTCAAATTTATGCAAATGTTTCTTCATTTGTTCACCACCATAATTTAACCTAAATTATTCACGGAACAGTATCTGAAGTGATAACTGTGCCATGAATCTAAAA
>URRQ01000007.1 GCA_900550235.1 uncultured Lachnospiraceae bacterium | reverse complement strand
AAAGCAGATTACGTGACATCCTCTTCTTTTTATTAGTGCTATTTTATAAATTCAAGCGAATAGTAATACATGTACTCATTATCTGTATTTATATGCTCCCCTGCAATATCATGTATTGGCAACGAACTTAACCCTTATATTGTATTCCAATCCAAAAGTCACCTAG
This sequence comes from uncultured Lachnospiraceae bacterium, assembly GCA_900550235.1. Taxonomy (GTDB): domain Bacteria; phylum Bacillota; class Clostridia; order Lachnospirales; family Lachnospiraceae; genus Faecalimonas. The sequence continues at coordinate 68,197 of URRQ01000007.1, read as the reverse complement.
CCAATAGGATAATTTAGCAAGGCTATCCAAGGTATAATACTCTAAACATTTTTCACTAATTGCTATAGGGAGAGCATATGCTTCAGCATCTTCACTTATTTCAAATACCGCTATTTCCATTTCTTCGCCAAAGTCTTTATCACTAAAACAAACTGTAATAACACAATAAACAGACTTTCCTATATACTTATATTTTGCAAATAATCCATATGTCTCTGCTAACGGATACAAAAATTTAATACTATCCCCTGCTTCGTAATTCGTTGTAAATAATATTTTCCATCAAATGTGTTTCTTCAACCTGCCGAAATCCTAATCTTGCATTTCTAAGTCCCACATCTTCAAAATAATATTTCAACGGTGTGCCAATGTATTTTCTCCCTTTTACATTATAACGATTGGCTTTATTGATAATAAACGCATCTTCTAAATGTTCAATATACTGTCTAATTGTATTCAAACTAATCGTTGACTGAATAGTACTCTTGAATGTAGCTTCAATCCTCGGTGGATTCGTCAATGAACCAATTGCAGAAGCTATAAAGTTATATTGAATATATTTTACATTTTCGTCCTGTTTGTTCAATGATATTATACTTCTTTACAACACAAGTACAAACATTATTGAATATTTTATACGATTCTGTAAAAAATATTCAATATTCAAATATCAGTATAGGCATATTTTCTCCATGCTTATCCTTTTCCGTCATTATATCAAAATATAAAATAAAAGCACAGAACAAATCGAATGTTCGTTCTGTACTTTCGTATATTTCCCTCTTTATTCACTAAATCTGATCCTATCGATCATACTCTGTTTCCGCAGTGATTTTCCGATCAGGAATACAAGCAACAACTGTACACCGATCACAAGTCCACTCATGAGCAAAGCAGCCGCTGTCGGATAATGATAATACTGAATGTTAAACATTCCATCTGCCTTCGCCCAAAGGAACGCTCCATATCCCGCAATCGAACCAACACAAATGGATAGTAGTAACGCTCCTGCCGTATAGAATAGTCCTTCCAGCTGCAGCATCGTCATCAATTGTTTTTCAGATAGACCAATTGCCTGCATCATACCGATTTCTTTCATACGCAAATGAATACTATTCACCACGGTATTGATCAGATTCATAATACAGATCACTCCTAAAATTCCAAGAAATCCATAACAGGCAAGACGCATGAATCCCATCACACTCACCCACATTTCATACTCTTCCTGCCACGTTTCAATGCTAAGTCTATGGTCTTCCCCAATAATTTCCTGCAATTCTTTTTCTAATTTTTCATCATACTCTTTTTCTGCATATATGAACATTTCATCATTGGCATTATACTTGCTCATCTCATGCATTGCTTCAGCAGAGACGATCCAGCTTCCGGATTCCAAAAAACTTGGTGGAAGGTCTACAATTCCCATCACCTCAACTTCTTTTTCTATCGTTTCATTGCCTGTCTCTATTTGAAAATGGTACACATCTCCTACTTTCAAATCCTTTTCCCAATGTAACAGATGATCACTGGCTAAAATTTTTGTGCCATTCTTCCAGCCTTTTTCATCAAAGGTCCCTTCTACAATGCTTTTTTTCAATTCTTCCATGTAAGAATCCGGAAGCGCTTCCATACTTGCTTCTTGATTCCCCTCGGATAACTCTTTACAGAAAAATTGGAGTCTTTGTGTATATTCTGTCCGAACAACTCCCGGAAGCCTCTCCACTTTCTGTTTCATTTCTTCATTTAATGGATTGTTCTGCTGGATTGTTCCCCATTCCAATTCCGGATGTTCTTTGTTGCCGCTTTCTGATTCTATCTGAATCTGATAATGACTTTTTACTGCAGCATTGGTAATCTCTCTTGGATCTGCACAAGATAAAATCGTAGCGACCACAAGAAACAAGATTCCGGTCATTCCCATGGAAAGTACCGTGATAAGCGTTCGCTTTTTATTCCGCATAAGATTGATCTTGGTAACCCGAAACAGATTCAAAGAATCATATCCATTTCTTTTTTTCTCTTTACTTTCTTCATTTTGAAAACGCATCGCCTCAATCGGAGTAATTTTTGCCGCTGTTTTCATCGGCTTTCTAAGAGAAAGCCATACCGTGAAAAAGGAAACACCAATGGAAAGCGCATACAGCCACAATGGATGCAGATTTACACTTCCTTCTCTTAGAATCTGATCGATAATCTCTGCTTCTCTGGCATTTACATTTCCTGCAGCGTCAATCAATATGTGAACGGCTCCTGTTATAAACGGAGTTCCGATCAACAAACCGATGGGAATAGCGATACATGCGGTCAACATTCCCTCTCGAAGAACGATACTACGAACCTGTTTCTTCGTCGCGCCAATCGCCCGAAGTCTTCCATAATCCTGAATTCTCTGTGGCATAGAAACATAATAAATACTATAGATTGTAATGATACCTGCAAAGATGATCACAAGCATAATCATTCCTACGATCGGTATCATAGATGGATCCACATAATTGGCTCCCACGTATTCCATGTTATCGCCGTGATCTTCTTCCTTAAGTCCAAAATCTGCAGTCAGCTTTTCGATATGTTTCTCAACAGAGTCAAACGTATCCATCGTATTTGTCTGCAAATGAATATATGCATAATAGCGTAGCTCTTCCTCTGAAAATACCTGCTTTGCAAATGCCTGAGAGACGTACGCGCCATAAATCTGTTTCTCTTTCTGCTCTTTCGTATCTTTTAACATTCCGCATATCGTAAATGTGCCTTCTTCTTGGTAATCAAGACCATCCTGTCGAAGCACTTGATATGGAATTTTAATGGTATCTCCAATCTTTCCTTTCATCCCCAACGCTTCTAATATCCCGTGAGACACAACAATATCCGTGGCTTTTTGAGGAAGACTGCCTTCGCTTAGTTCTATCTTATTTAGTTCTGCGCATGTCTGATCCAGCGCTGTCATTCCAATCTTCGCCTTATCCGACGGAATCTCTCCCACATCACATCGTAATCCTACTTTTTCCACATCTTCGCGAATAGTAGCTTGCTCTGCAATCTTTGGTTCTACATTCCGAAGTACGGTGTGCCAAGTCGGATAGATTTCATTAATTGCCGCAAATTCCAGTTTCACCATAGCATTGGTTGCTCCCGGAATCAAAAACAACAGTAACGTTGTAAGACATATGGCAATTCCGATAAGAAGATTTCGGTTCTTGTTATGTTTTAGATTGGCAATCGAAACTCTTGTCTCCATCTTCATGATTGGCTCACCACCTTACCATCTTCGATCACAATGATCCGATCTGCCATCTGCGCTACCGTCTCATCGTGAGTGATCATTACAAGAGACTGTCCGTATTCTGTAACACATGACCGCAACAGAGAGAGTACCTCCAGTTCTGTCCTTGAATCCAAATTTCCTGTCGGCTCATCTGCACAGATGATTGCCGGACGAGTGACAAGGGCTCTTGCGATGGCGGTTCGTTGTTTTTGCCCACCAGATAAGGTAGAAGGCATCGCATGCAGTTTATCCTCCAAACCGATATTTTTCACGATACTCATCACATATTTTTTATTCACCTCTTTATGATCCAGTCCTAAAGGCAACACAATATTCTCCCATACGTTCATTGATGGAATCAGATTAAAGTCCTGAAAAATAAATCCGATTTTTCTTCTTCGAAATGTGGCAAGCTTTTCTTCTTTCAACTGAAAAATATCCTCTCCGTCAATCAACACACTGCCTGAATCCGGTCTATCTAGTCCTCCCATAAGGTGAAGAAGGGTACTTTTTCCTGAACCGGACTTTCCGATGATTGCTGTAAACTTTCCTCTTTCAATGGTAAGGCTTGTGTGATCCACCGCTCGCACAAGATTTTCATCCTTTCCATAATATTTTACCAAATCTTTTATTTCCACAATTGTACTCATAACATTTCCTCCCTTCATTGATTTCATTCTATCCGATAAGACTTACAAAACCCTTACAAACTGTATAACAAATTTGTAAGGGTTCTCTATTCCAATGGCAATGTGACACGAAAGATACTTCCACCTTTTGGAGAAGCTTTTACACTCACCGTACCGCCTTGTTCTTCTATGATTTTTCTCGTCAGGTAAAGACCTACGCCTGCTCCTTCCTGACTTTCGACTTCTTTTCCTTTTCCACGATAGAACCGTCCAAATATCTTATGATACTCTTCCGGTTTGATCCCGATTCCTTCATCCTCTATCTCAATCAATCCGTAACTATGCATTCGAAAAATACGAATCGTGATACAGCTTTTTTCAGGAGAATATTTCACCGCATTGTCCAAAATATTAACAAGCGCTTCTCGTGTCCATTTCTCATCACAATGACATTGGAAGCTTTCTCCCTCATCTACTTGAATCTCCATTTTCTTTTGTATTGCTTTTAGTATGATTTCATCAACTGCGCCTACAGTAAGCTTCTTCAGATTTTGCTGTTTCGGATGCAAACGAATCATGTGATTCTCCAGTTTTGAAAGCTGCATCAACTCTTCCGTCAGTTCCGTAAGCTTTGTCACCGACTCTCCGCTCCGTCTAAAATACTCACGAAGTTCTCGTTCATCAGGTTCTTCCTCACAAAGCTCTTGCATCAGTTTCAAACCGGCAAGCGGTGTTTTTAACTGATGTGAAATATTAGTAATCAAGGCTTTCGTATTCTCTTCTTCTTTTTCCGCCGCCTCTTTCAAGTCCAAAATATATGCATCCTTCTCGCGCACTTTTTCTTCCAACGCTTGAAGACGCTCCATCTTCTGCTGCAAATGTTCTTCCTTTTTCTTTGAAAAAACATAACAAAACCAGATTGCTCCAAGACCGCAAATAGCCGTCCCTAACATCTGCAGTAAAAGCGATTTCCCTTGTGCCGTATTGTAAAACGTATACCCATATGGTTTCCTGAAGCTTTGTAATTCCTTCTTCGACTTCGGTTTCTGTTCCTTCCATAGCGATGCAATCTTTGTCTCAGCTTCCGGATGTTCCTGCGTAAACTCCACCATCCATGTAAGCTGTGTCTCATACTGTTTCTTTGCGGTCTCGTAAAACAACAATCCGCACAAAATCAAAAAGACTACGGAAATAAGCACATATACAGTTACTTTCTTTTTACCGGTTCTGTCCATAAATACCCGATTCCCCTCACATTCGAAATGGCTTCTGTTTCCAGTTTGTTCTTCAAGCGGCTGATATTGACTGTCACAGTATTATCGTCTACAAACTGTCCGTCTTTATCCCACACCTGTTCCAAGATCTGTTCCTTCGATAGAATATGCCCCCCATTCTCCAAAAGCAAGATCAAGATCTGTATCTCCTTTTTGCTTAATGCAACCGGTTCTTCATGCCTGGTCACCTTCATCTCCCGAAGATCCACCTCGATTCCATCGGACACATATCCACCTTCTTCTCGTTCCTGATATCTTCTCATAAACGCATTCACTTTGGACAAGAGGATTAAAAGACTAAACGGCTTTGTAATATAATCGTCTGCCCCTCCGTCATATCCGCTTAGAATATCCATCTCCTGATCCATCGCCGTCAAATAGATGAGAAACGCTCCTCTTTCTTTACGGATTCGGGAAGCAAACTCCATACCATTTCCATCCGGAAGCATGACATCGCTGATTACCATAGCAATGTCTTCTTCGTCAGAAATTCTCTTTGCCTCCGCAATCGAAAATGCTTGTAGCACTTGGTATCCTTCTTTTCGAAGTCTTCCGGCGATCATCGTATTCAGGTTTTTATCATCTTCCAGTAACAGAATTGTTTTCATGTCTTATACTCCGTTTTCTTCTTTCTTCCTGCTTTCAAAATAGAAGAACCTCTCGACTGCGTCTAAAATATCTTCAAAATCCTCTCGTCCTGCAAGCTCAATATAACGACTCAGGATTTCCTGCTCTTCATGTTTATATCTTCCATAGAAGATATCATACAGATTATGCCCCCGCATATAAGTCTTGATTTCTTCCATATAAAGCTTTACATCCTCTACCGTTTCCAAATTCTTTCCAATCTTTTCCTGCAGAATGCGCCCACTTTTGATTTTATGAAGATATTCTTTCCACTTTGCTAAAAAAATGCGATAAAACTGTTCTTCTGATTTTATAATTCCTAATTGTACCATAATCTTTGGATTGAGAAAATAATTTTCAAAAGAATAGTATTTCAGAATCAGCACATTCTTTTCCGTCACGCGAGGAAGTCGATCGATATCTTCCAAATTCCGGTCTTCATAATATTTACAAAGCTGATGTCTTAATTCCTCCCTGTCTTTTCCGTCTCCATCCCGGATCATTAAAAAATTATCCCGTAAATAAATCTGATTCATATATTTCAAATTCGCATACGCCTTGATATTTGTACAGCTGTTTGTTGTAATGATCGCTACACGCACAAGCTCACCGTCTTGATCGTAGATTTCTGAATAGTATTTCTTCAAAAGAAGCGGAAGCCTTGTCTTATCCTGCTTTCCTTCCACAATAAACACAAAGTTTACGTTCATCAAATCATTTGCTGAATATCCCAAGTCATCAAGAAGCGCGCTCACATCTGTCTTTTCATATACCATGGAATATCCGTCTTCGCCTTGATCCATCTGCCGAATCTGTCTGCTGTTAAAGTTTGAAATCAAATTCGGTGAATGGGTAGAAAAGATAACCTGACCGGATTTGGATAGCCGATATAAAATATCCCCCGACACCCTCTGCATCTTTGGGTGTAAAAATATCTCCGGGTCTTCCACAATAATAATATCCGAATTCCAGTCTCTGTCTTCCTCACATGTCTCCAAAAGAGAAAGCATATAGATACTTCGCATTCCTTTTCCGAGACAATCTATAGATTTATACCGTTCTTGTTTGGCATCATATACTTCTGCCGTCACCGATAACATTTTTTCAATGTCACGGTTCATAGAATAATATATCTGTTCACTTCCTCCGTTCTTCCGGAAGTTTGCATTTACTTTTCCCGAAAATGTGTCCAAATTCAACTGATACAGTTTATAATCCAATAGCTTTGCTGTTTCAAATGCATTCAGCTCCTCTGTCGATTTTTGATAAAGTAATCCTATACACGAAAAGCAATGATTACATTTTTTCGCACGGTCGAACATACAGCTTCCGGAACGCATCTGTTTCAGCAATTCATCTTCCTGCAGCGTCAATATATCCTCTTGCAGACGATCCAGTTTCCTCTGAGCATCGATATAATATACTTTTGGAAAAATTTGTGGGATATAGCTGTTATGTTTCTGATACCCATCTCCGTAACGTATCTTTCCTTCCCGGTTTACAACAAATTCAAACACAAGCTGCCCATTTTTATAGGAAGGCAGCTTCTTACAAAAGTCTTTATACCATGCTTCATATCTCCGATATTGGCTGATCCTTCCGTTTTCATGCAAACGATATAAATCTTCTTCTCCAATCGTCAGCGCAACTCTAATCTCAATATTAGGATAATCCTCTTGAAAATCCTCTTCCTGAACTTCATACTCTCCGAATACTGCCCGGATTGCATCCAACACCGCTGTCTTCCCGGTATTGTTTTTCCCCACAAGAATCAAAGCATTTTCAATTCCATCAATATGTATATCTCTGATTGATTTAAAATTTTGAATTCTCAAATCCGCAATCTGCATGCCTTAACCTCCTTCGAAAAAAGGACCGAAACTTACGTCCCGATCCTGTTTCTGTTCATTTTTAATCCGATGATCACTTATTATCATTAAGGTCTAAGTCCCATACCGCCTTCTAATGTAAGTGTTTCTCCACTTAAATATTTAAAATCAGGGGAAGCAAGACCAACACACGCACGTCCAATCTCTGTTTCCACATTTCCATAATGCCCCATCGGCGGCATCTTTACATTAGCTTTGAACGCATCTGGATATGCCTTCTCAAAATTCTCAAGCTGTGCCGTCCATGCAAGAGGACAGATTACATTTACGTTAATTCCGTCTTTTCCCCATTCTGTAGCTGCCACTCTGGAAAGTCCGCGAATACCTTCTTTTGCTGCTGCATAGGAACACTGTCCGTAGTTTCCAAACAACCCTGCACCGGAGGCAAAGTTGATTACTGTTCCCTTTGTTTCTTTCAAATACGGATAGCATGCTTTCATGTAATAATATACTGCATATAATCCGGAATAAATTGCAAGATCAAACTGTTCTGTCGTATGATCCTCGATCGTAACACCAGATGCAGAAGCCTGCGCATTATTGATCAGCACATCGATTCTTCCAAATGTATCTACAGCCTGCTTGATCACGTTATTTACAACTGTCTCATTATCTGCGCCTGCACTCACATCTGCCTGTACCGGAAGAACCTTCACTCCGTAAAGTCTCTCCAGTTCCTCTTTCGCTTCTTCTAATTTCTTTACATTTCTTCCCGTAATTACTATATTTGCTCCTTCTTTTGCATATGCCGTTGCGATACCATATCCGATAGATCCACAGCTTCCGTCTGATAATACCGCTCTTCCTCCACCTGTGATAATCGCTGTCTTACCTGTCAAATGTCCCATAGTATCCTCCTTGTTATTTTAATAACGATTTCAGTAATAGTTACTATTTTCTTTGTTTACAGAATACCACTAGACATACGAATTGTCAATTCTCTTCTTTAGAAATCCCTCCATTTTCTATAAATTCATCTATCTTATCCATGATTTTATATCCAACGCCAAACATTACGCCCAATAAAACAATCAATTCTATATTTATCATATTTTCAACCTTCTTTCTTATCTTATGATACCCTTGTTTTTATAAAGTTATAGTAAATACAATTCTTATCACATAAAGATTGTATAAAGGTGTATGATATCTTTATACAATCTTTATACAGAAGGTTTTTTCTTAATGTTTTTTTATTGTCAAACTTATGGGAAAATCATATGATTACTATGCTATAAGCGAATTATATTAATATGTAAAAAAGAGGATGTATTATGTCAACCGCAAATAAACTTTACAACTATTTTCTTCATCTTTCTCCGATGAAGATCCTTTTACTCGGTTACTGTACAATCATTGCGATAGGAACACTTCTTTTAAGCCTTCCTATCGCGGTAAAAGTTCCTGGTACAGAAAATCTGTTGACCAGTTTTTTTACTGCCACATCCGCCACTTGTGTAACCGGTCTCATTCAATTTGACACCTATACTCATTGGTCATTATTTGGTCAGATTGTAATTCTTTCCTTAATACAAATCGGTGGAATGGGATTTATGACTTTATGTATTGCAATCATGACAGTTACAAAGAGAAAAATTGGACTTTTTTCCCGCTCTCTTATGCAGAATTCGGTTTCTGCTCCGCAGATTGGCGGTATTGTAAAGATGACCAAGTTCATTCTTCTCGGTACAGTTGTTGTTGAAGTAACCGGTGCAATACTTTTGGCCTTTCATTTTTGCCCGCAGCTTGGAGTAACACAAGGAATCTGGTTTTCCATCTTTCACAGCATTTCTGCTTTTTGTAATGCCGGATTTGATTTGATGGGATCTCAAGCACAGTTTTCTTCATTGACAGCCGAAGTGTGAAACTGGTATTTAAACCTGGTCATTATGCTTCTGATCATCATTGGTGGTCTCGGATTCTTCGTATGGCATGATATGATTTCGACAAAGCTCGATTTCCGACATATGCGCCTTCATACAAAGCTTGTGCTTTTTATAACAGTATGCTTGATATTCGGAGGCGCTGTTCTTCTGTTTATCTGTGAAAATGGAACTGCATCTTATGAGCATTTGAATACTTCAGAACGAATTGCTGCCTCACTCTTTCAATTAATAAATTCCTGTTCTTCCTGACTCATTTGGCTTGTCATGTACTGAAACCTTCTTAACGTAACACGAAGTCTGGCCAGCAATTCTTCTACTGAAAATGGTTTGGTCAAATAATCATCCGCTCCGGCATCCAGTGCTTCTATTTTATCCCTATCTTCACTTCTGGCGCTGATCACTATAATCGGAAGATTGGACCACGATCTTACTTTTTTAATAATTTCTAATCCATCCATATCCGGAAGCCCCAGATTCAACAGCATGATATCCGGTTGTTGTGATACCGCTTCCAAAAGCGCTTGCGCCCCATTTGGCGCTGTGTGAAACCGGTAGTCTTGTGTTTCTAATGTTGTGGTGATCAAGTTGCATATTGCATGGTCATCTTCTACTACTAATATCAATGGTTTATTCATTAATTCTAACCTCCTCTGCCGGCAACGTAAATGTAAATATCGTTCCTTTTGGTTTATTATCTTCTACTTTTATCTTACCGCCATGACTCTCGACAATTAATTCACATAAGAATAAGCCAAGCCCCATTCCTCTGCGACTGTCTGCCATATTATTTTTTTCTGTATAAAACATCTCAAAAACTTTTTTCTTCGCTTCTTTTGAAATTCCTTTCCCGTTATCTGAAACAGAGATTTCAATCCACTTCTCTTTCTTCTCTGATTTCACAATAATTTCTGAACCTTTTTGCGTATATTCAATCGCATTATTTACCAAATTAATAATCACTTGTACAATCAATCTAGAATCCATCTTTGCTAAAATAATTTCATCCGACGGCTGAAACTGAAGATGATGTTCTGACCTTTTCCGGTTCACATGTTTCAACGCTTCTTCGATCACTTCATCTACCAGTTCTATTTGCATATTCAGGTTCATAGTTCCCTCTTCCAACCTTGTGACAGATAACAGATTTTCTACAAGGCTGATCAGCCACATAGAGTCATCATAAATATCGGAATAAAGCTTTCTTCGCTTTTCTTCGTCCAAACTCTCTCCATTTTTCAACAAAATTCCGGAATTCCCGGAAATACTGGTAAGCGGCGTTCTAAGGTCATGAGAAATCGAACGAAGAAGATTTGCACGCATTTGCTCATTTTGTGCCTGAGCAAGCGCCTCTTCTCTTTTACGGTTGAATTCTTCTTTTTCCAAAGCCAACGCACACTCTCCTAAAATTGCCAGTAAAAGATTCTTTTCAAAAGATTCCAGCTTACCTTCCTTTTTCTCTATTCCTACTGCTCCATATGTATCTTTGTCTTTTTGAATCGTCAGATAAATATATTCCGCATCATTTGGAAGCTCTTTACAGTAAACTACAGTTCGTCCGGTTAATTTTTCCAGCTGACGAACAGTTTCTTCAATAATTTCTTCCTTATTCTGTGCTTTTTGCAAAATCTGATTCGTCTCCAGTAAGATTTTCGAGCGTTGTGCCATCTGTGCAGACTGTTCTGCCTGCCTTCTAAGCTGAATCGCCAGATTACTTGCAATAACTGCAGCTAAAAAAACAATTGCAAATGTGATCGGATACTCAGATCCATATGCCCAAAAAGTAAACCGTGGAATCGTAAATAAAAAGTTAAACAAAAGCACACTCAGCAACGATGAAAGAATACTCCAAAATCTGCTTGCCGTAATGACTGCAATGATCAGAACTCCAAGTATATATACAACGATAATATTTCCTTCGCGAAATCCAAGGTCATGAAACACAAAACCAAGTATCGTTGATAAAACAAGTATGACAACCATTGTAAAAAAACCACGGACATTGATTTCACGTTTAATCCCCATTCTTTTCCCCATAATAGAACCTCCTCGTCTTTCTCTATTATATACCGAATGTTTCACATTACAATACCGGATATTTTTCTGTTTTCATTTTTCTTCGCATATGATATGATGCTAGATGAAGAAGTAAATATAAAGGAGTGAGATCAAAATGAGCGAAACAAAGACAAATAACCCCATCATTTCCGGAGTTATCTGGAAACAACTTTTAATTTTCTTCTTTCCCATTGTAGTGGGAACTTTTTTTCAACAGCTATATAACACAGTCGATGCCATTATTGTTGGACGATTTGTAGGCAAGCAGGCGCTCGCCAGCGTCGGTGGTTCTGCAGCTGTTCTTTCCAATCTGGTTATCGGCTTTTTCACCGGACTTTCTGCAGGTGCAACTGTTGTTATTTCTCAGTTCTGCGGCGCCGGTGATAAAAAGAATTTACAGGATGGCTTACATACTGCGTATGCTTCTTCTTTATTATTCGGTGTTATCATCTCGATCATCGGATTTTTTTCTGCCTCCTGGATGTTAGAAGCAATGAATACGCCAAAAGAAGTCCTTGCAGACTCGGTAGTATATCTTAAAATTAATTTTTGCGGAATCATCTTTACTTTTATTTATAACATGGGTTCCAGTATCATGCGTGCCATCGGGGATTCCAGACGGCCATTGATCTATCTCATCATTTGCTGTTTTGTCAATATTATTCTTGACCTTTTGTTTGTTGTTGTATTCCACATGGGAATCGCAGGCGCTGCTTTAGCTACTTTAATTTCCCAGGCGATCAGCGCAATTTTAGTAACCAAAGCATTGATGAATTCTTATCAAATACTAAAGCTTCATCTTCGGGAGATCCGCTTACATGGAAAACTGTTCCAATCTGAGTTTAAAATCGGACTACCTAGTGGCATTCAGTCTTGCCTCTATGCAATTACCAATATCATTATCCAAACCTCTGTAAATGGATTTGGTACTGATATCGCGGCTGCCTGGGCCGCCTTCGGCAAATTGGACGCTATCTTTTGGACGATACTTGGCGCATTTGGTATCGCTGTTACTACATTTGCCGGACAGAATTATGGAGCTCAAAAATACGATAGAGTCAAAAAAAGTACCCGGGTCTGCCTTCTCATGTCATTTGGAACTTGTGCGTGTCTCCTGACATTTTTAACCGTATTCTGTCGCCCGCTTTATCATATCTTCACGACGGATCAGGCGGTTGTAGATCTTGGTGTGTGGATGTTAAAGCTTATCATCCCAAGCTATATGATTTTCGTATTTATTGAAATTCTATCCGGAGCTCTTCGCGGAGTCGGTGATGTTATTATTCCAACACTGATCACACTTGGCGGTGTTTGTCTCGTACGTGTACCAATGGCATTAGTCCTGACACCAATTACAAAAGACGTAGCAACCTTACTGTATAGTTACCCAGTCTCCTGGGGAGCTACAGCTATTCTATTGATTCCATATTACTTTTATCAAAAAAAGAAACGATTAAGTACCTAAAAAACAAGGTTCAGATGCCAAAACATCTGAACCTTGTTTTTTCTGATTGTTTGTATAATCTTTTAAAATCCCCGCATCCAATCTGCCTTTTTATAATATATGAAAAAGGTAATCGAACTCAGTCCCCATGTAATTGGATATACCCAATATACAACAGCGATTCCCGGTATAATCTTCCCTACTACTATAATAATAAATACTCGAACAACACACCAAAATGCAAACATAACAAACATTGGTATCATAGATTTTCCTGCCCCTCGAAGTACCGCTGATACCGCGTGAGAATACGCAAGCAGACAGAAGAAAAAGGCTTCCACTCTTGCACGGTCTGTTCCATACATAATAACTTCCGGTGTACGGTCAAACGCGGCGGTAAGCGATGGTGCGAAGATAAAAATCAATACTCCAATCGCTTCAGCCAAAAGCACAGCGCTTAAAATTCCGAATTTTGCCCCTTTTCTTACTCTCTCATATTGCTTGGCTCCTAAATTCTGTCCTACAAACGTTGTAATCGCCATTGTAAAACTTGTAATCGGAAGGAACGCAAATCCTTCAATCTTAGAATATGCCCCACAACCTGCCATCGCCATTTCGCCAAAAGAGTTAATGCTTGACTGTACAACAACATTCGCAATTGCAATAATAGAGTTTTGAATTCCGGAAGGCAAACCAATCTTTATGATTTGTCCGATCATCTCCTTATCAAACCGGATCTTTCTCAATACGACCCGATATTCATCTTTTGTTTTTAAAAGCTGGATTAAACATAACCCTGCACTCACAAATTGAGAAATCGCTGTTGCCAAAGCCGCGGAACCCACTCCCATATGAAATACCGTAATAAATACAATATCTAGAATTATATTGATCACTGATGATACGATCAAATAATATAACGGATGCTTACTATCTCCAACAGATTGCAGAATACCGACAAACACATTATACATTACGAAACCAAAGGATCCCATAAAGTATACTCGAAAGTATGTAATCGATTCTGCCAATACATTTTCCGGAGTATCCATCCAGATTAAAAACTGCGGTGCCAAAAGAACTCCGCCTATCGTAAGAAACACACTGGCGACAAGACCAAATGCAACCGTTGTATGTACGGCTCGTTCTACTTTTTCTTTCTGTCTGGCTCCAAAATATTTTGCAATGACAACACCGGCTCCCATAGAGATTCCACTAAAAAATCCTATCATCAAAAAAATCAGATTGGAAGATGAACTAACTGCAGCCAACGCATTACTTCCCAAGAAATTTCCAACGATCAAAGAGTCGGCAGTATTGTACATCTGTTGAAAAAGATTTCCCAGAAATATAGGAAACGCAAAATATGTGATTTTCTTCCAAATAGAGCCTTCCGTCATCAACATCTTAGAAGATGACATTTCCATGCATATTCCCCCATTCCAAAAATTTACTCAGTCAATGTGACATAGTCACAGAGAAAAATGGTTATACCAATTATAATATAGAAAAACAAACATAAAAGGAGTGTTAAGTATGGCAGCATTAAATTTAACAATAGACAATTTTGATTCAGAAGTTTTAAAGTCCGACAAACCGGTTCTCATTGATTTTTGGGCGCCTTGGTGCGGACCGTGTCAGATGGTTCTTCCAATCATCGCAGAACTTGCAGAAGAAGTTACCGATGCGAAAATCTGTAAAGTCAATGTTGATGAAAACATTGAATTAGCTCAAAGATTCCGTGTCATGAGTATTCCTACCCTTCTTGTTGTAAAAGACGGCGAAGTAGTAAAACGCGAAGTCGGAGCTAAATCCAAAGAAGAAATCTTATCTATGTTAAAATAATATATCCCTAATCAATCCGGCAGATCTCCTGCCGGATTTTTCATATGAATACGCTAAGTTTCCTACATCAATTCCTTTAACTTTTTTCTATCCAATATTCTAATACAGCCTCTGGAGAGTTCCACAATTCCCTCTTTCGCAAAATATTTCAACATACGGGAAACAACTTCTCGAGCGCTTCCCATATATTTTGCAATCTGTTCATGTGTTAATGTGAGTGTGTCTGTTCCGTTTTTTGCAGTTTCATCTAAAAGAAAAATTGCCAGTCTTCGATCAAAACTCATAAACAAAATCTGCTCCATTGCCCACATAACATCAGAAAACCGTTCTGTTGCCAAACGAAGAGAAAAATTTTCAATATATACATTTTCTTTACAAAGCTTAGAAAATGCCGGTGCATTGATGACTAACACCTCACTGTCTTTTTCTGCATCCACATGTACATCGAAATGAATACTGCTTAAGATACAAGATGCGGTCAAAATGCATACGTCACCTTCCTCCTGTCGGAATAAAGTGATTTCTTTTCCTTCCTCTGACAAAATATATGTACGAAGCTCACCTTTTTTGATGATCAACACACCAATGCATTCCTGTTCTGCACTATGCACCTGCTCACCCTGTTTATAAGAAGCCTCTGCTGTATTTTTAATAATTCTCTCCTTTTCCTCTTCAGATATATTATCCCAAAAAGTCAAGGCTTTGATTAAATACTCTCGATCAATTCCCATATTTCATCTCTTCCCTGCTTTGTCTCAGCAGAAAATGGTATGATCGTTGTTCCCGGAACAAGTTCCAAGCCTTCACGAATCATCTTCATATGTTTCTGCACTTGACTTCTTTTAATCTTATCCAGCTTCGTAGCAATAATGATCGGATTATATCCTTGATTTACAATCCAGCTATACATCAATCTGTCATTCTCCGATGGATCATGTCTGATGTCGATTAGAAGGAATACTGCTTTTAATTGTTTGGAACTATGAAGATAACGTTCAATTAGTTTTCCCCATTGAATTTTTTCTTTTTCTGAGACACGAGCATACCCATATCCCGGAAGGTCTACGAGATATAACTCTTTGTTTACATTGTAAAAATTGATCGTCTGTGTTTTTCCCGGCGTAGCGGATGTTCTTGCCAACGCTTTTCGATTCATAAGCGCATTGATAAGCGAAGATTTCCCAACGTTTGATTTCCCGGCAAACGCAACTTCCATCAAATCCGTTTCCGGAAGTTTACTCGTGATTCCACATACAATCTCCAATTCTACATTTTTTATAACCATGTTGTCCTCCTATTCTTCTACAAGGGCAATCGTAAGCACTTCTCTCATATGAGTTACAAAGCAAATTTCCAATCCCTTTGTAATCTCTGTAGACAGCTCCTGCACATCTTTTTGATTTTCCTTCGGTACGATTACCGTTTTGATTCCGGCCACTTTAGCTGCTAACAGCTTTTCCTTTAAGCCACCAATTGGTAATACCCTTCCTCGCAATGTGATCTCACCTGTCATTGCAACGTCTGCTCGCACCTTCTTGTTCGTGATTGCCGAAAAATTTGCCGTTGCCATAGATATACCTGCAGATGGGCCATCTTTAGGAACTGCTCCTTCCGGAATATGAATATGAATATCATGTTTTTCAAAATACTCACTTCCTATACCATAATCGGCAATCATGGAACGAATATAACTGATTCCTGTTCTTGCCGATTCCTTCATAACATCTCCCATTTGCCCTGTCAGCATCAGTTCTCCTTTTCCCGGCATGACATTGACTTCTATCTGCAACGTGTCGCCTCCTACGCTTGTCCAGGCAAGTCCACGCACAATTCCTACTTCATCTGTCTCATTCGCCATCTGATATATATATTTTTCTTTTCCGAGATATTTGGAAAGATTACTCTCGGTAATCCGTATTTTTTCTTTCTTCTCTTCCAAGATCTCTCGTGCTGCTTTTCTGCAAATATCACCAATCTGACGTTCTAACTGACGCACGCCAGCTTCTCTTGTATAGTTGTGAGTCATTTTCCAAAGCGCGCCCCTGCTGATCGTCAGCATTTTTTCAGAAAGACCATGCTTCTCCAATTGTTTTGGAATGAGATGCTGTTCTGCAATATGCAGTTTCTCATTGTCCGTATAGCTGCTGATTTCAATTACTTCCATACGGTCAAGAAGAGGTCTCGGTATTGTCTGCAATGTATTTGCCGTTGTCACAAATAAAACTTCTGACAAATCTACCGGAACTTCCAAATAATGATCGCGGAACTTTACGTTCTGTTCACTATCTAATACTTCCAAAAGAGCTGAGAAAGTGTCGCCCTTATAATCGGTACTTACTTTGTCGATTTCATCTAAGAGCATCAGTGGATTCTTCACACCTGCAGTTTTTAATGCATTTGCAATACGTCCCGGCATGGCTCCTACATAGGTTTTTCGATGCCCTCTGATCTCTGCCTCATCTCTGACTCCCCCAAGTGAAATACGAACATATTCTTTCTTCAGCGCCTTTGCCAATGACTTGGCAATCGATGTTTTTCCAGTTCCCGGAGGTCCTACAAGGCAAAGTATCGGACTATTTCCTTTTGATGTTAATGCGCGGACAGCAAGAAATTCCAAAATACGTTCTTTTACTTTTTCAAGACCATAATGTTCTTCCTCTAAGATTTCCTTTGCATATGCAATGTCAATGTTATCTTCTGACATTTTATCCCATGGCATTTCTAATACTGTCTCTATGTAAGTACGGATCACTCCACTCTCCGCAGGACTTCCGATTGCATTTTTAAATCTTTTAATCTCTTTGTAAAGCTTTTCCTTCACTTCTTTCGGAGCTTCTAACTCCTCTGTCATTTTTTCAAATTCTTCTGCATCAGAAAGGATCGAGTCATCTCCCAATTCTTGGCGAATTACTTTTAACTCCTCTCGCAGGATATATTCTCTTTGCCCTTTATCAACCCGGGCTTTTACTTTCTCTTGAATCTCTTCTTTTACTTTTAATATCTCAGTTTCATTTGCCAATTGATCCACAAGCATACGATATCGCTTTAACGGATCCTCTTCATTTAGAAATTTTTGTTTATCGATATAATCAAAGCCTGCCGCAATCGTTACTTCTTGAATCAAGGTCTTCAAATTATCAATCCGATTAATCTGTTCTACTGTTTCTTTTGTCAGATGCGGATTTTTAATAGCAAATTCTAAAAATGCGTCCTGCAATGTCCGAAGCATCGCCTCCTGCTCAATCGGCTCCGCTTCTACATAAGGATATTGATCTGTGACTGTGACATCTGCTTGATAAAATGGCTCTGTCGATGACAATTCATTTAAAATTGCTCTTTCCTTTCCCGTCACGAGAACTCTTAGAATTTTCTTTGGCATCTTGACAATCTGTTTGATCTCTGCAATTGTTCCGACTTCATACAGATCTTCTTTTTCAACCTCTTCCGTCTCGACTTGTTTCTGTGTTGCTAAAAAAATCTTCTGATCGCCTGCCATTACTTCCTGAATCGCTTCGATCGATTTTTTCCTACTTACATCAAAATGAATCACTTCTCTTGGCAACACTGTCATCCCACGAAGGGGTACCATCGGTATATTTTTGATTATTTCTGTCATATGTTCTCCTTCTGCAACTAAGCTTCCAACGATAGTGTGTGTTTTATAGTATAAAATACCAAAAAAACGGGCCGGCTTTTACCGGCTCCGTTTCCTTTTACTTACGCACTTATAAAATGCTCGTCATCTCTTATATATACCGGATCCGCCAATCCTTGTACTGCTTCTTTTGTAATTCTGCATCCACGAATAGTGTCATCCGAAGGAACATGATACATTGTATTCATCATGATTTTTTCCATAATTGCACGAAGTCCTCTTGCACCTGTCTTTCTCGCAAGCGATGTCTTTGCAATTTCTGTAAGGGCTTCCTCGTCAAATACAAGATCCACTCCGTCAAGTTCCAACAATTTCTGATACTGCTTTACAATTGCGCTCTTTGGCTCTGTCAGAATACGGATCAACGCTTCTTCGTCCAAAAGTTCCAATGATACCGTAACAGGAAGACGGCCAACAAGTTCCGGAATCAGCCCAAATTTTACAAGATCCTGTGGAAGTACTTGCTTCAACAAACGATCCACACTATACTCATGTTTTCCTGCAATTTCCGCATTGAATCCGACGGATTTTTTATCAATTCGTGTTTCAATAACCTTATCAATTCCTTCAAATGCTCCACCACAGATAAATAAAATATTTGTAGTATCAATCTGGATCAGTTCCTGATGCGGATGTTTTCTTCCCCCCTGCGGTGGTACCGAAGCAACAGTTCCTTCTATGATTTTAAGAAGTGCCTGTTGTACTCCTTCACCGGAAACATCACGGGTAATGGATGGGTTTTCGGATTTTCTTGTAATCTTATCAATCTCATCAATATAAATAATACCGTATTCTGCTTTGTCGATATCTCCATCTGCTGCCTGAATGATCTTAAGCAGGATGTTTTCCACATCTTCTCCTACATAACCTGCTTCTGTAAGTGCAGTTGCGTCTGCGATGGCAAACGGCACATTCAATACTTTTGCAAGTGTCTGTGCAAGCATTGTCTTTCCACATCCGGTTGGACCAAGCATTAAAATATTGCTTTTTTGAAGTTCAACTCCAAGATCTTTCTCTGCCATAATTCTTTTGTAATGATTATAAACTGCAACAGAAAGTACTTTTTTCGCTTCTTCCTGTCCAATTACATATTCGTCCAAAAATGCTTTCAGCTCTTCCGGTTTTAAAAGATTGATCTCTCCGAAAGGATTTTCATCTTCGTAATCAAATTCCTCTTCAATAATCTCAGAACACACATCCACACATTCATCACAAATGTATACTCCGTTTGGACCGGAGATCAGTTTGCGGACTTGTGACTGTGGTTTATTACAAAATGAACATCTGATTATCTCGTCCATTCTCGCCATAATTTCACCTCATTTTTACACGCAAAGGAGATGTCCCAATGACACCCCCTTTTGCTTATTAACGGTTAACAACCACCTTATCGATCAAACCGTACTCTGCTGCTTCTTCGGCAGACATAAAATTATCTCTCTCTGTATCTTTGCAGATTTCTTCATAACTCTTACCGGTTCTCTCAGCAAGAATCTCATTTAATTTTCTGCGTGTCTTTAAAATATGTTCCGCAGCAATCTGGATCTCAGTAGCCTGACCCTGTGCTCCGCCAAGTGGCTGATGGATCATGATCTCTGCATTTGGGAGAGCAAATCGTTTACCTTTTGCTCCTCCTGCAAGAAGGAACGCTCCCATACTTGCAGCCATACCAATACAAGTGGTAGACACATCACATTTGATATACTGCATTGTATCATAGATTGCAAGTCCTGCCGAAACAGAACCGCCCGGGCTATTGATGTAAAGTTGGATATCCTTATCTGGATCCTCCGCCTCTAAATGCAGAAGCTGTGCCACAATAATGCTGGCCGACGCATCGTTCACTTCCTCTCCAAGAAAAATGATTCTGTCCTTTAAAAGTCTGGAATAAATATCGTAAGAACGTTCTCCACGACTTGTCTGTTCAATGACATAAGGTACTAAACTCATTATATGCTGCCTCCTTATTTACATGATGTCTTATTTTTCTACTGCGTTATCTGCTAAGAATGTAACTGCTTCCTGAACAGCCATATCCTGTTTCATCTGCTCTTTCTCAGCATCTCCCATAAATTCTTTTAATTTTTCAACTTCCATCTTGTAAGCTTCTGCCATCTTTGTAAGCTCTTCATCTAATCTTTCATCAGAGATTCCGATGTTTTCTGCTTTTACGATTGCTTCTAATACAAGTCTTGTCTGGATACGTTTTAATGCCTGTGGCTTAAACTCTTCTAACATTTTTTCAGATGTCATACCTGTAAACTGCATGTACTGTTCCATTGTAAGTCCCTGCTGTTTAATTCTCTGTCCAAAGTCATTTACCATCTGGCGAACTTCTGTATCGATCATTGCTTCCGGAATATCCATTGTTGCATTAGCTACAGCCTGTTCTACAGCCTGATCTTCTCTTCTTCTCTTTCCTTCTGCATTCTTCTCTTCTTTGATTTTTACTTTGATATCAGCTTTTAATGCATCTAATGTATCAAATTCAGAAATTTCTGAAGCAAACTCATCATCTAATTCTGGAAGTTCTTTTGCTTTGATTTCATGAACTGTGCATTTAAATACAGCTTCTTTACCAGCTAATTCTTCTGCATGGTATTCTTCTGGGAATGTAACGTTCACTTCTACTTCTTTTTCCACTTCAGCGCCGATCAACTGCTCTTCAAATCCTGGAATGAAAGAACCTGAACCAATTACTAACGGATAGTTTTCTCCTTTTCCGCCTTCAAATGCAACACCGTCTACAAATCCTTCAAAGTCTAATACAACTTCATCTTTATCCTGAACAGGGCGTCCTTCTACTGTAATTGTTCTTGCGTTCTTTTCCTGTTCTTTTACAAGTCTTTCTTCTACTTCTTTCTGTGTTACTCTGTTAGATACTTTGTCTACAGGCATACCTTTGTACTCGCCAAGAGTTACTTCTGGTTTCACTGCTACCTCAGCTGTAAAGATGAATGGTTTTCCTTTTTCAATCTGTACAACTTCGATGCTTGGCTGAGAAGCGATCTCGATATCTGCTTCATCATATGCTTTTGCATATGCTTCTGGGATGATCGCATTTGCTGCATCATCATAGAAAATCTCTGCACCATACATTTTTTCTACCATCTGACGAGGTACTTTTCCTTTACGGAATCCTGGTACGCTGATGTTTTTCTTCTGTTTCATATATGCACCGTTCAGTGCTTTTTCGAATTCTTCTGCTGAAACTTCAATTGTAAGCTTTGCCATATTGTGTTCCATTTTTTCTACATGTAAACTCATTTTTGTTTTCCTCCTTATATTAGAAAAGTCCTTAGGCTTATCTTCTATGCACTCATTCAAACAGTATAGCATAACCTTTGGCAAATTTCTAGTATTTTCTAGTCTTGAATTTCATCTAAATACAGGATTTTTGCGATAAAACCAGCTATTTCCTTCTCATCCATAGCAAATTCTCCATCTTCACCCTTTTTCACTGATAAAATAATTTGCTCCTTATCTCCATAAGTTGCATTCATCATCGCCGTATCCAATAATTCCAACGACTCCACCGCGATATCCAAACGTATCTGCTCCAAAATCTCTTCTTCTGTCCCCTGGTACTCGCCTGCCAGCGCACGTTCATTCAAATCGACTGCATTTTCAGCCAGATACTCCGTCCATTTCACAAACACATCGGAAGGTTCATATTCTACAGTAACATGGTATACATTTTTTGAACGCTTCTCTACTGTTTCTATAGAATATCGCATGGTGCGGAAAATATTTTCGCATAATATATTAAATCGAATCTGCATCGGTTCAGACACTTCTAATCCAACTGTCAATCCTTCTGCAAATTCTGCAATCCGATCTTCATATTCCTGTTCCAGCTCCCGCTTTTTGCTTCCTTCTTTCAATGCCATCAAAGCGTCCGTCTCTCCTTGAAAAACAGCATCAAGGTTGGCTTGTACATATCCCTCTGCATCGAACTCATTACAGCCGCATAAGAAAAGCGCTGCAAGCAGAATACTTATCA
Organism: uncultured Lachnospiraceae bacterium; assembly: GCA_900550235.1. Lineage (GTDB taxonomy): Bacteria > Bacillota > Clostridia > Lachnospirales > Lachnospiraceae > Faecalimonas. Next base: position 45,622 of record URRQ01000007.1, on the reverse strand, counting down.
GTTTCATTCTGTTTCTTTTTTTCATACGCATATTATCCACGATACACAATGGAAGCTGCCTGTTCCTCAGCCTCTTCCTCTCCAAATAACAGGGCGATCATTTTTAATGCAAAATCGATTGCAGTTCCCATTCCTCTGCTTGTAATGATATGGCCGTCTACGACAACCGGCTCTCTTACGATTTCTGCTCCTTTTAATTCTTCCTCCATCGCCGGATAAGAAATTGCCTTTCTGCCCTCCAAAAGCCCCAATCTTCCAAAAATTCTCGGAGCCGCACAGATTGCCGCAATATATTTTTCTTCCTGATCATACTTTTGGATCAACTCTACAAGCCCTTCATGTTCTCCTAAATAAGTCGTCCCCGGAAGTCCACCCGGAAGTACGATCATATCCCCATCTTCAAAATTCAAATTCTCAAACAGATCATCTGCTAATACATCAATCCCATGTGCTCCATGTATCAATTTTTCTTTCATAATCGATACCGTCGTCACTTCTGTATGCACCCGTCTCAAAAGGTCTACAACCGTCAATCCTTCAATTTCTTCAAATCCATCTGCAAGAAATACATATACTTTTTTACTCATATTTGTCTCCTTTTCTTTATGACTCCTTATGTATGTTCAGTTTATCAAAGCTTTTTCCAAAATGCAACCCGTCTCCAGGTTGCATGTTTCTTCCTTCTATATTATGATAAAGCTGAACGGAGGTACACATTATGGAAATTGAACGTAAATATTTGATCAAAGAACTGCCACAGGATCTTGAAAAGTATTCCAAACGAGAATTGGAACAAGGGTATCTTTGTACCGAGCCTGTCATACGTATTCGAAAGGACAACGATAACTACGAATTAACATACAAAAGCAAAGGTCTCATGGTTCGGGAAGAACATACTCTCCCGCTTACCAAAGATTCTTATGAACATTTAAAGCAAAAAGTTGACGGACGCATCATCTCCAAAACCCGTTATTTGATTCCATTCGATAAAAAACTAACCATTGAATTGGATGTATTCCACAATGACCTTGCTCCCTTATTGCTTGCTGAAGTGGAATTCCCAAGCGAAGAACTTGCCAATGCATTTCTTCCTCCTGCCTGGTTCGGCGAAGACGTCACGTTCTCTACCCAATATCACAATTCAAATTTGAGCAAACTTTAATCCCCTCTTCTCTAAACAAAACGGACGTTTCTCTTTTGAGAAACGTCCTCTGTTTTTTTATCCTATTCTACATTAAATCCTTCGTGAACTGCATTTAGTGCACGGTCTGTTTCTTTTTCATCAACAAGGACTGTGATTCGAATTTCTGATGTAGAAATCATATTAATGTTGATTCTTGAATTATATAATGATTCAAACATTTTTGCAGCAACACCCGGATTGCTCATCATACCTGCTCCAACTACAGATATTTTAGCTACCTTTTCGTTATAAGTAATATCCTGAATTGTAAGAACTTCTTTCTTTTCTTCCAATAGTTCTAATGTTGCTTCCAAATCATCCTGAGAAACAGTAAAGGAAATGTCCTTTGTTCCATCTCGTCCTACAGACTGAAGAATAATATCTACGTTGATGTTATTTTTGGAAAGCGTATGGAATAATCGGAACGCAATACCAGGCTCATCCTTTAATCCTATTGCAGATACTCTAGCTGTATTTTTATCGGCTGCCACACCTGTGATCAACATTTTTTCCATTTTTACTACCTCCTTCACTACCGTTCCTTCTTCATTTGTAAGGCTGGAACGAACAATCAGCGTCACTCCGTATTTTTTCGCCATCTCGACAGAACGGTTGTGGAGAACTTTTGCTCCAAGTGTTGCCAATTCTAACATCTCATCGTATGTAATCTCTTTTAGTTTTCTTGCATTTTTCACGACTCTCGGATCTGCTGTATACACGCCGTCTACATCTGTAAAAATCTCACACACATCGGCATGAAGTACTGCGGCCAAAGCAACCGCTGTTGTATCGGATCCTCCTCTTCCAAGAGTTGTATAATCATCATATTTGTTGATGCCTTGAAATCCTGTCACTACGACAATCTTACGGTTCTCAAGTTCATGTGTGATACGGTCTGTATCGATTCTTTTAAATCTTGCATTCCCATATTTCGATGTGGACTGCATGGATACCTGAAATGCATTCAGCGAAATCGCCGGAATTCCCATAGATTGAAACGCCATCGCCATCAATGAAACCGATACCTGTTCTCCTGTTGTGAGAAGCATATCCAGCTCCCTTTTTGTTGCTTTCGGGTTGATCTCTTCCGCTTTTCTTAAAAGTTCATCTGTCGTATCTCCCATAGCAGAAAGTACCACGACTACATCATGCCCTTTTCTATAATCTTCCGCACATCTTTGCGCCACATTAAAAATTCTTTGTTTATTCGCAACGGAACTTCCGCCAAATTTTTTTACATATAGCATAGTTTCCTCCTGTCTGCTTACCTTTGTACTGTCTATTTTATCATATGCATCTTCTCTTATTCTTCCACTCGTATCATCTGAAGAATATTCGAGAATCCGGCTGCCATTGCCTTATAGATACTTTCCTTGATTCGCCCTGTTACAAAACCGAATTCATCTGTCACATCCTTTAAAGTAATAACCGTAACCGGACCGAACGCCGCTTCTACTTTCGAAAGTAATTCTTCCTTGTCTCCTGACATTCTCACAAAGAACTTACGTTTCGTATCTCCTTTGCTCTTCAACTCCAGCTTTTCTTCTGTCCAGGAAGCCATTACATTACGCCCTTTGTTTTTCACTACGTCCACAATATCCCCGACAACTGCGCTTGCTGTCGGAAGTTTTCCTGCGCCGCTTCCATAGAACATAGCGTCCCCCAGCATATTTCCTTTTACAAATACAGAGTTAAACACTCCGTCAATATTGTAAAGAGGGTGAGATGGCAGTAAAAGAAACGGAGCTACAATTGCGCTCACACAGTCATCTTCACGTTTTGCAGAAGCGAGAAGTTTGATCGTCATTCCCATCTTCTTTGCATACAGAATGTCTCGAACTGTCATCCTTGTAATACCTTCTGTATAAATTTCCTCGAAATCCACATATTTCCCGGAAATGATAGAAGAAAGAATTGCGATTTTACGGCATGCATCATATCCTTCCACATCCGCTTCCGGATTACGCTCTGCATATCCATTATCCTGCGCTTCTTTTAACACCTCATTATAATCGGCTCCATCATAGAACATTTTTGTCATCATATAGTTTGTTGTTCCATTTAAGATTCCTGTAATTTCTTCAATTTCATCCCCTGTCAACGCATTATTTAATGAGCGTATGATCGGGATTCCTCCCCCTACACTGGCTTCAAACAGAAAGTTTACCTGATGTTCTTTTGCTGTCTTCAAAAGTTCTGCCCCGTGTTTTGCCACAAGAGCTTTATTGGAAGTAACTACACTCTTTCCTGCTTCCAACGAACGTCTCACAAATGTGTTCGCAGGTTCTATTCCACCCATTACTTCTACAACAACATCTACTTCTTCATCATTTACAATCTGTTCAAAATCATGTACGATCAATTTTTCTACCGGAGTTCCCGGAAACTCTTTCAAATCAAGCACATATCGAATTGATATTTCTTCTAAAGCCCGTTCTTTAATAAGATCTTTGTTGGTATTCAACACTTCCACAACTCCGGATCCTACTGTTCCGTACCCTAATACTGCGACTTTCGCCATTCTTCTCACTCCCTGCCTACTATCTTTAAGTAATGTACTCCTTCATTCATCTCTATTTCATTTACCATTTCAGAAATATTCCCTGTTGTGGAAAGAATCTCAACACTTAGCGTAATTGTTGCCACTCCATTTAGTGGAATACTTTGATGAATGGTTAATATATTCGCCCGATAACTTGCAACCTCTTTTAAAATTTCTGCAAGAAGCCCCGGCACATCATCCATTTGGATAGCTAATGTAATCGTCTGCCCTTTTTCATTTTCATGAAATGGGAAAATATCATCTTTATATTTGTAGAAAGAACTTCGACTGATTCCAATTCGATCTGCCGCTTCCTGAATCGTAATATTCCGTTCAGCAGCAAGCAGACGTTTTACTTCTACCACTTTAAGAAGTACTTCAGGAACTGCCTTTTTCTTAACTACATAATATTTTGTATGATCCATGACGTTCTCCTTCCAACTGATTTTTACTCTCCGCCTCCATTGCATGTTTTCAAATATGCGTTGATAAACGGATCCAGTTCTCCATCCAGAACTGCAGTCACATTCCCGTTTTCTTCATTTGTTCGATGATCCTTTACTAATGTATATGGATGCATCACATAAGAACGGATCTGACTTCCGAATCCTATTTCTTTTATCTCTCCACGAATATCCGACATTTTTTCTGCCTGTTCTTGTTGCTTCATTAAATACAGCTTTGATTTCAACATCTGCATTGCTTTCTCTTTGTTATGATGCTGAGATCTTTCATTTTGACATTGTACAACAATCCCTGTCGGAAGATGAGTAATGCGTATCGCAGACGACGTTTTATTGACATGCTGTCCTCCCGCTCCGCTTGCCCGATATGTGTCTATCTTCAACTCATCTTCATTGATCTCAATGTCAATATCATCTTCAATATCCGGAATCACGTCACAAGACACAAAAGATGTCTGCCTCTTTCCGGCAGAATTAAATGGAGAAATGCGCACAAGTCTATGCACACCTTTTTCGGATTTTAAATATCCATAGGCATTCTCTCCATTCACTTCAAACGTAACACCTTTAATTCCTGTGATATCTCCATCAATATAATCCAACACCGTAATAGAGAAACCTTTCTTTTCAGCCCAACGATTATACATACGATAAAGCATTGTTGCCCAATCACAAGAATCGGTTCCTCCGGCTCCTGCATGAAGCGTCACGATTGCATGGTCCTTATCATAAGGACCACACAAAAGTGTACTGATTCGAATTTCTTCGAATTGTTTTTCAAAGCGACGGATTTCTTTTCTCAATTCTCCTATTATACTGTCATCCTCTTCTTCATAGGCCATCTCAATCAGCATCTTGATATCTTCATACTCTGTAAACAAGGCTTCCCCGGTATCTACCGTATTTTGCAGTCCTTTCATTTCCCGCATCACACGTTGGGGTAGCTCTCCCATTTCCCAAAACCCTGCTTCTTCTGTCTTTTTCTGTAATTCCTCTATACGCTCCCTTTTCCCTGGAAGGTCAAAGTGAATCCCTCAGTTCTTCCAATGGTCTTTCGTATGTGTTCAATGTACTTCTGAACTGGTCTAATTCAACCACAGTCTCACCTCTTTACTATTATTTGCGTCCACAACATTGTTTATATTTCTTGCCGCTTCCACATGGGCATGGATCGTTTGGATAAACTTTCTTTTCTTCACGTTTCTTTGGTGCCTGAGCTACACTATCATCCTTATTTGTTCCCGTTACTTTTGCAACTTGTTCTCTTTCTACCTTCTGCTCAACTTTAATATGAAGAAGAAGTCTTACTGTATCCTCCGCAATTGCATTGGTCATTGCACCAAACATATCATACCCTAACATCTTGTACTCAACCAGAGGATCTTTCTGTCCATAAGCCTGCAAACCGATTCCCTGACGGAGCTGATCCATGTCATCAATATGATCCATCCATTTTGCATCAATGACTTTCAATAAAATAACACGTTCAATCTCACGTAAATGCTCTGCCTCTGGGAATTCTGCTTCTTTTTCCTCATATGCTTTTACTGCTCGTTCTTTCAAAATATGCTTCAATTCTTTCTGCTGCATATTCTTTACTTCATCCGGTGTCACAAAGTTCAGAGGAATGGTTGCACAAAGTTCTCGTTCCAATGTTCCGAGATCCCATTCATCAGAGTCTAAATCCGGTGAAATATTGGCATCTACTACATTTTCCACATATTCCGTAATCATATGATAGATGGAATCTCTCATACTTTCTCCATCCAACACACGACGTCTTTCTTCGTAAATGATCTCTCTTTGTTCATTCATAACCTGGTCATACTCCAAGAGGTTTTTACGAATACCAAAGTTGTTGCTTTCAATCTTCTTCTGCGCTTTTTCAATCGCATTGGAAAGCATCTTATGTTCAATCTGCTCTCCGTCTTCCACGCCTAATGTGTTAAATACGCTCATCAATCGTTCTGAACCGAACAGTCTCATCAGATCATCTTCCAAAGAAATATAGAATCTGGATTCTCCCGGATCTCCCTGACGTCCGGCACGTCCACGAAGCTGATTGTCGATACGTCTTGATTCATGACGCTCTGTACCAATAATTTTAAGACCGCCTGCTGCTTTTGCATCATCGTCCAATTTGATATCCGTACCACGTCCTGCCATGTTTGTCGCAATCGTAACTGCTCCATGCTGTCCTGCCTGTGCGACGATTTCCGCTTCCATTTCATGGAATTTCGCATTCAATACGTTATGATGGATTCCTTCTTTCTTCAGCATTTTACTTAATAGTTCAGAAGTCTCAATTGTAATCGTACCAACAAGAACCGGTTGTCCTTTTTCATGAGCTTTTTTCACTTCCTCTACAACCGCACGGAATTTTTCTGCCTGAGTTTTATACACTGCATCATCCATGTCAATTCTCTGTACCGGTACGTTTGTTGGAATCTCAACAACATCCATTCCATAAATATCACGGAATTCTTTTTCTTCTGTAAGAGCAGTACCTGTCATACCACATTTTTTATCAAACTTGTTAAATAAGTTCTGGAATGTGATCGTTGCAAGCGTCTTGCTTTCGCGTCTTACTTTCACATGTTCTTTTGCTTCGATTGCCTGATGTAATCCGTCAGAGTAACGACGGCCCGGCATAATACGTCCTGTAAACTCATCGACGATCATAACTTCGCCTTCAGGAGTAACTACATAATCCTGATCACGGAACATCAAATTATGTGCTCTTAATGCAAGAACAATATTATGCTGAATCTCGAGATTATCCGGATCTGCAAGGTTTTCAATATGGAAGAACTTCTCAACCTTTTTCACACCATCTTCTGTTAAGCTGACGTTCTTTTCCTTTTCATTTACAATGAAATCTCCGGTTTCTTCGATTTCCTCTCCCATGATCGCATTCATCTTGGAAAATTCGCCGCTTGCCTCACCTTTGATCAGCTGTCTTGCAAGAATATCGCAAGCTTCGTATAATTTTGTTGACTTTCCACTCTGTCCGGAAATGATAAGCGGAGTTCTTGCCTCATCGATCAATACGGAATCGACCTCATCAATGATGGCATAATGCAAGCCTCTCTGAACAAGCTGTTCTTTATAAATGACCATGTTATCACGAAGATAATCAAATCCAAGTTCATTGTTGGTAACATATGTGATATCGCAATTGTATGCTTCGCGACGTTCATCATTATCCATGGAATTAAGAACAACACCAACTTTTAATCCTAAAAATTCATGAATTCGTCCCATCCACTCAGCATCACGTTTTGCAAGGTAGTCATTGACTGTTACGATATGTACTCCCTTGCCTTCCAACGCATTCAAATAAGCCGGCGCCGTCGATACGAGTGTTTTACCTTCTCCTGTTTTCATCTCAGAGATACGTCCCTGATGCAAAATAACTCCACCAATCAACTGTACACGGAAATGACGCATATGATTTACACGGAAAGAAGCTTCTCGTACTACCGCAAATGCTTCCGGAAGAATGTCATCCAATGTTTCTCCTTTTGCAAGTCTCTCTTTAAACTCTCTTGTTTTATCTTTCAATTCTGCATCCGACAATTCCTTCATTTGAGGTTCTAATGCCTCGATATGATCGACGATCGGATAAATTCGTTTCAATTCATTTTCGCTGTGTGTACCGAAAATCTTTTCTAAAAGTCCCATAACAATCTCCTTGTTTGAAAATTAAATAATCCACTCTATATTCTAGCATTATCTTGCAGTCAGTTCAACTACTTTCTCTTACAAATGTCTTTATACGAAATACATCCTCCAAACAAATCAAGCGCGCTTCCTATTGTGAAATCAACCCTTCCTTTGCTAATTCGTTCAAACACCTCTAAATCCTCCAAAGTCCCAATTCCTCCGGCATATGTGATCGGAATTCCATCCCACGCTCCCAGCATACGGACAAGTTTTTCTTCTACTCCGGAAACTTTTCCTTCCACATCCACTCCATGGATCAAAAATTCATCGCAGTATTTTTCCAACTTAGCTAATATTGATTCTTCTAATTTCACCTTTGTAAATTTTTGCCACCGATCTGTCACAATATAGTAACCATCTTCTTTTTTTCTACAGCTCAAATCCAAAACAAGCCTGTTTTTCCCTACTACTTTTTTCATCTTGTCGAGGTTGTCCCACACAATCTCACCATTTTGAAATACATAAGACGTCACGATCACATGGCTTGCCCCCTGCTCCAAATACTCCATTGCATTGTCTGCTTGTATGCCGCCTCCAATCTGTAGTCCTTCCGGATAGGCTTGCAATGCTTTTATTGCCTGCTCTTTTGTTTCTGCGAAAAACTTGGAAGACGGCGGATTCAAAAGAATGATATGTCCTCCTTTCAATCCATCTTTCTTGTATAAAGCCGCATAATCTGCCGCACTTTGTTCAGATGTAAAATTAATCTCCGCCTGATCTTTCTCATCCTTCAAACTGCTTCCTACAATTTGTCTGACCTTTCCGTTATGTATATCAATGCATGGACGAAATTTCATATTCTTTCTCCCTTCACAAAAAGAGGAAGTGTTCCATAGAACCCTCCCTCTTCTGAAACTATCGTACTGTCCCATTATTCTTCTCTTTGTCTGTATCCTTTAAAGTATCTGCATGGTTGGCACGATCTGTAGCATCTCCACCCGTCATATCTTCCACGCCTTCTTCTACTCCATCTACCACATCCCGGACACCGTGATCTACGCCACGTCCTACATCCTCCAGAACACCACTATCGTCTGCAGGATCTTTTTCCTCCTGCTTTCCTTCTGTAGCATCCTGAACGTTTGGATCATTCGTTGTTTCATCTGTACCGCATGCTGTCATTCCAAAAAGTACGCCAACACACAACAAAGCCAAAAGAGTCTTCTTTAACTGTTTCATCTTTTTTCTTCCTTTCTATCAGTCATAAAATAAGAATTTCTTCTTACTCATACTATCCGCAAATTTTCAAATTCTATTCACATTCGATATAAGGAAAAAAAAGGAAATTTTATAGTTATGATAAACCGATCACATGACTCATGTCATAAAGCCCTGCCGATTTCCCTGCTAAAAATTTTGCTGCTTCAACCGCTCCTTTGGCGAATACAGTTCTTGAATATGCCGTATGCTTAAATTCAATCACTTCATCTGTTCCTGCAAACAAAACTTCATGTTCTCCTACAATTGTTCCGCCTCTGACTGCAGAAATTCCGATTTCATTTTTTTCACGTTTTTTACGCACTTGACTTCGATCATAATTATAAGTATATGCATGATCCAATGCTTCATTCACAGAATCAGCAAGTGCAAGCGCTGTTCCGCTTGGAGCATCAAGTTTCTGATTATGATGTTTTTCTATCAGCTCCACATCAAATCCTGCAGGAGCCAACACTTTTGCCGCATCTTTTAATAATTTCATTAAAAGATTGATTCCCAATGACATATTTGCCGAACGAAGCACCGCTGTTTTTTGACTTGCTTCCTCCACATGCTTCAGCTGCTCTTCCAAAAGTCCTGTTGTACATAGAACAACAGGAAGACTTCTCTTTTCACAATAAGTAAGAAGTTCATCAACCGCTGATGCATTAGAAAAATCTACCACAACATCTGCTTCCACATCACATGTTTCTATCGATTCAAATACAGGATATGTATTTTGAATTTCTGTATACCGATCTATTCCCGCCACAATTTCCAGCTGTTCTTCATTTTTTACAAGCTCTGTAATCACACGCCCCATTTTTCCATTGCAGCCATGCATGATCATCTTTACCATTTTTGTCACTCCTCGTATTTTTCTTATCTTAAAGCAATTCCAAATTCTTTCATCGCTTTTGCAAGTTCTGCTTCATGTCCTTTTGATATCTCAATAAGCGGCATACGCAAACCTCCCGAAGGAAGTCCCATAAGCTCTACCGCTTTTTTTACCGGAATCGGATTCACTTCACAGAATAACTGAGAAATAAGAGGCAATGCCTTCATTTGCAGCTCTAAACTTCCTTTCCAGTCTCCTGCAAAATATTTTGCACAAATATCATGAGTTTCATCCGGCGCAACATTGGCAAGTACCGAGATTACTCCTTTTCCACCCAAAGATAATATTGGTACGATCTGATCGTCATTTCCGGAATAGAGATCAATTTTCCCGTCTGTATATTGCATTACTTTTGCCACTTGGGAAATGTTTCCCGATGCCTCTTTGATTGCAACAACATTTTCTACTGTTTTGTAAATTTTTGCCGCTGTCACCGCTTCAATATTAAGCCCCGTTCTGCTTCCTACATTATACATAATAATCGGCGCTTTTGCTTCTTTGGCCACACATGCATAATGCTGCACCAAGCCTTCCTGTGTTGTCTTGTTGTAATACGGAGTTACCAAAAGCAACCCGTCTACGCCATATTCTACAGCCTCTCTTGACATATCGATCGTTGTCTTCGTGCTATTAGATCCTGTTCCTGCAATCACCGGAATCCGACCTTTCACACGCTCTACTGCAAATTTGATCACATCCATATGTTCTTCTTCTGATAAAGTGGAGGATTCCCCTGTTGTCCCACAAATAATAATACTATCTGTTGCATGAGTACAATGATATTCGATCAATTGATCCAATCCTTCATAATCTACAGATTGATCCTCCAAAAACGGTGTAACCAGTGCAACTCCTGAACCAGTAAAAATAGCCATGTCTTTTCCCTCCTGATATTTAAATAATATTGAAAAACAGAAAAAATATAGAGGCGAGAAGTTTCGCCTCTAAGAACCTGATCAATTTATTTTAATCCTGCATCTTAGATAGCGCTCCGTCGGAAATCCGTCGGCAGTCATACAGTTCTTCACTGTATGCCCAGGAATACAATTCTCAGGCATTGTATCCCTTCGGCGTCGTTCCCTTTCTTCTGTCCTTACCTATCCCTGAAATATCAGACAGTCTACTCATGAAAAACGCAACCTCTATCTTTCTGTCATTTATATTATTGACATCATATCATTTCATTTTTTGATTGTCAACGTCTATAAAAATATTATTCTGCAGCACATTCCAACTTACTTACAGAGACTTCATATGCCATTCTTTTTTCCGTCTCTGTTTCTGTAATCTTTTTCACATATTCTCTGCTTTGTATTCTGCCAAAAATCTGCACATGCTCGCCCACTTCAAAATTAGAAGCATATCTTGCATTTCTTCCCCAGCAAATACACGGAATATAATCCGATTTCCCATAAGGACGGTTGACTGCAAGCAATAAATCCGCGATCTCTCTTCCAAGAGGCGTTTTTCTATAAATTGGGTTTTTACAAATATAACCGTCTAACATGATATTATTTGTCTTTGCTCCATCTAATTCTTCTTCTACAAACGTTATCTCTCTTACAAACACAGAAAGCACAAGATGATTTTTATTCTCATCATGTTTATTATATGAACGGAATTGTCCGTTTACCGTAATGTACTCTCCCCTGTAGTCTTGTGTCACATCAATAAGCCTTTCCGAAATCATCAATGGAATCCGATCGTCTGAATTACTAAGTCTTCTTACCAAAACTTCTACCATGTAGAAACCTTCTCCAAATACTTCATGACTAAATGTAAACTCTGATGCCACCTCTCCTGTGATTGTAACCTGATTGTTTTCAATAATCTTATCCGACATTCTATGTAAATCTCCCTTCCTCTTCGTCGTATTTTATTATCTATACCATGTATATTTCACATTTTACCATTTCAGAACTTTTTTGCACGGAAAACCGTACGTCTTATCTCGACACAATTCGCATTTTACACGCTTTTTTGTAGAAAAAGGCTTGTAATCCGTCTCCGAGATTGCTAAACTATATAAGTTGTAATAAGAAATGAAACTGGGAAACATAAGTTATCAATATAAGAAAGAAGGTACCTTTATATGAAAATCCAGAGAGAAGATATAAGAAATATTGCGATCATCGCCCATGTTGACCATGGAAAAACAACCCTTGTAGACGAACTCTTAAAGCAAAGCGGAGTTTTCCGTGAAAACCAGGATGTTGCAGACCGTGTCATGGACTCCAACGATATTGAACGTGAACGTGGAATTACGATTCTTTCAAAAAACACTGCCGTATATTATAAGAACACAAAAATCAACATCATCGACACACCGGGACATGCTGATTTTGGAGGAGAAGTAGAACGTGTTTTAAAAATGGTAAACGGAGTAATTCTCGTAGTAGACGCCTTTGAAGGCGCTATGCCACAAACAAAATTTGTATTAAGAAAAGCATTGGAACTAAATCTTCCGGTTATTGTATGCATCAACAAAATCGATCGTCCGGAAGCCAGACCTGACGAAGTGATTGATGAAATATTAGAACTCTTCATGGATCTTGACGCTTCTGACGAACAATTGGATTGTCCATTTGTCTACGCTTCCGCTAAAGCCGGACATGCTGTATTAGATCTTACAGAAGATCCAAAAAACATGATTCCGTTATTTGAAACAATCTTAGATTACATCCCGGCTCCTGAAGGAGATCCGGATGCCGATACACAAGTCCTTATCAGTACGATCGATTATAACGAATATGTAGGACGTATTGGCGTTGGAAAAGTAGACAACGGAAAAATATCTGTGAATCAGGATATGGTTGTTGTAAACGAACACGAACCTGACAAAAAGAAAAAAGTAAAAATCAGCAAGCTCTACGAATTTGACGGATTAAATAAAGTAGAAGTAAAAGAAGCCGGCATTGGTTCCATCGTAGCCATTTCAGGTATTTCTGATATCGCAATCGGAGACACTCTCTGTTCACCGGAAAATCCGGTTGCCATTCCATTTCAGAAGATCTCCGAGCCGACAATTGCCATGCAGTTTATTGTCAACGACAGTCCTTTTGCAGGACAGGAAGGTAAATATGTTACTTCCCGCCACTTACGCGACCGTCTTTTCCGTGAATTAAATACAGATGTCAGCCTTCGAGTTGAAGAATCTGAAAGTACAGACAGCTTTAAAGTATCCGGACGAGGAGAACTTCACTTATCTGTACTTATCGAAAATATGCGCCGCGAAGGTTACGAATTTGCAGTAAGTAAAGCAGAAGTTCTCTATAAAAAAGACGAGCGTGGAAAACTTCTTGAACCTATGGAAATTGCATATGTTGATGTTCCGGATGAATTCACAGGAACTGTAATCGACAAGTTAAGCCAGAGAAAAGGTGAGCTTGCAGCTATGAGTTCTTCCAGCAGCGGATACACAAGATTAGAGTTTTCCATCCCTTCCAGAGGTTTGATCGGATACCGTGGAGAATTCATGACTGATACAAAAGGAAACGGTATTTTAAATACTGCTTTTGACGGATATGCTCCATATAAAGGAGATTTCCAATATCGTAAGCAAGGTTCCCTCATCGCTTTTGAAACAGGAGAATCTGTTACTTACGGACTTTTCAGTGCCCAGGAACGTGGTACTTTATTTATCGGAGCAGGCGAAAAAGTATATGCCGGTATGGTCATTGGACAAAACGGTAAAGCTGAAGATATTGAGCTGAATGTATGTAAGACAAAACATTTGACAAATACACGTTCTTCCGGTTCTGACGACGCTTTAAAATTGACAACACCACGTATTTTAAGCTTGGAAGAAGCGTTGGACTTCATCGAAACTGATGAATTATTGGAAGTAACACCAAAAAGTCTCCGTATCCGTAAAAAGATCTTAGATTCCAGATTAAGAAAACGAAGCAATTTCAACAAATAGCAGATATTTCTTTACACAACTCTATCTATTATGTACAATAATAGAAAAAGAACAAAAGGAGAAATTATGCTAAGGTACGCAACTGCTATTTTAAAGAAACTTGCCTCCATTATGGAAGTAGTCATCGCCTTCATGCTTGCCATCGGTATCATTCTACTATCTGTCCGTCTTGCAGGCGGTCTGGTAGACATCCCGAATTTGGACGTCTATCCAAATTATGAAGATCTGCTGGAAACATGTTTCAACTTGATCATTGGTGTCGAGCTGATCCGCATGGTCTACATCCATACTCCGGGAACTGTATTTGAAGTTCTTCTTTTTGCAATTGCAAGACAGATCATCATCGACCACAGTTCACCGGTCAACAGCTTGATTGGCGTAATCGCTATTGCTGTATTATTCGCTACAAGAAAATACCTGTTCGTAGATTTTGATGAAGCCGAAAAGATTATCTTCCGAGCGAATCAGAAAGTTTTTCTTGTAAACCGATTGGTTCACATCCAGATTCCATTTCAAGAAGGCGATACTCTAAAAGATGTAATCATTCGTCAGTTAAATGAGTATCACGAAGAGATTGGAGTTGGAGCTTGTGCTTACTTCGGTAATTTTGGACTTCGAGTAGCAAAAATGAACAAGGGCGAGATTACCCGTGTCGAAGTGATCAAATCCACCATATAACATTACGAGTGACTGACAATTAAGAAATAATTGTCAGTCATTTTATTTTTATTTTATAATTTTGTCATTCTTTTCATTGCATTTGTCCTGTTTTTTATGTATAATATAGGCATAGTACAAATTCTCTTTTTGTACAATATGTTGAAAAGGAGTTGACATCATGAATTTTATTATTAGTGGAAAAAACATCGAAATAACAGCAGGTCTTAAAGACAATATTGAGCGTAAGCTCGGAAAGTTAGAAAGGTATTTCACTCCTGACACAGAAATCATTGTAACCTTAAGCGTAGAAAAAGAGCGTCAGAAAATCGAGGTTACAATCCCGGTAAAAGGCGACATTATCCGTTCTGAACAAGAAAGTACTGACATGTACGTATCGATTGATTTGGTGGAAGAAGTCATCGAAAGACAACTTCGCAAGTACAAGAATAAACTTGTTGCCAAACATCAGGCAGGCGGTAACTTCAATCAGACATTCGTAGAATCTGAAGACGAAGTTGCTGGCAGTGATGAAATTCGCATCGTACGTACCAAACGTTTCGGAATCAAACCAATGTTCCCGGAAGATGCTTGTATGCAAATGGATTTATTGGGACATAACTTCTTTGTATTCAGTAACGCAGAGACAGAAGAAGTCAACGTAGTTTATAAACGTAAAGATGGTTCTTTTGGATTGATCGAACCGGAATTTCAATAATGTACATAATAAGAGGACAGAATAATCTGTCCTCTTTCTCATATTGTTATAACTACTCTTCAAATATATGCATCGCTCCATCGATTTTGGCAAACCAGTAATCTCCCTCTTTTTCAATGCCCGCTTGTCCATTTGTTCCTTCTATAATTTCAGCCGTCACCTTCTCTACCTCATCAATCGGAAGTAACACTTCCAGCTTCACCTTATCTGTATATTCAGAATTCAGAATCGTTACTCCTCTTTGCCCAAGAATATACTGTATTTTCCCTAACCCCGTATAATCTGTATCGATTCCCAGTTTACATCCATACATTTTGGTAATAATCTTACTGGCAGCAAGTCCTTCCTGAACCGCTTTGGAATATGCTCTTACCAAACCACCTGTTCCCAAAAGAGTTCCTCCAAAATATCGGGTTACCACCACAACAACATCATGGATTTCTTCTCCCAAAAGCACATCCAGCATCGGTTTTCCGGCAGTCCCTTGCGGTTCTCCGTCATCGCTGCATCTTTGTGTTTGAAAGCGTTCGCCAATAACATACGCAAAACAATTATGAGTTGCATTCCAATATTGTTTCTTTAATTTTTCAATAAACGCAAGCGCTTCCTCTTCGGAATGAACCGGTTGTACCGTTGCAATAAAACGAGATTTTTTCTCAACTATCTCTGCATCGTTTCCTATATATACTGTACGATATTCTGTTAACATAATTTCACCTTTTCCTCTTTATATATGGTCTCAAGATTCTTTTAAATATCTTGATTACATACCTGTTTTTACATCTGATATACATACTATAAAAGAATTTTGAGAAGTTCACAAGATTTTCTTAATTTTTTCCTACGATTTATGAACTTTTCATTTTTCGCTTTATTTAAAATTAGTTATTTGCTATAATAGCATGGTATAAAGGAGGCAATGTCATGAATTATGGAAAAAAGAGTGCTTTGAAAAAGCAGCGGGAACTCGCTTCTAAAAAAGCAAAGCAAAAGAAGAAAATCGGCTCCCGACTTTTCAAATCATTTGTAATCTGTATATTACTCATCACAATTGCTGCAGTAGGAGGCGTCGGTTATCTTATCAAAAGTATCATCGACAACGCACCAAACATTACTCCGGAAAATGTAAAACCAACAGAATATACTACTTTCGTTGTAGACCAAAACGGTAAAGAGCTTGATCGCTTTGTGCAATCCGGTTCCAACCGAATTTATAAAACCAACGAAGAAATACCACAATATCTGCGGGATGCATTTGTAGCGATCGAAGATGAACGTTTCTACAGTCATAACGGTATTGATATCAAAGGTATCGCCCGTGCCGGCGTGGTAATGATCACTTCACTCGGCAAACGTACGGAAGGTGCAAGCACAATTACACAGCAGCTCGTCAAGAATACTGTTTTCCCTAACTTCGTAAACGAAGAAGGACTCTTGGAAAAATTTGAACGAAAGTTCCAGGAACAGTATCTCGCTCTTGAAATCGAGAAACAAATGACAAAAGAACAGATTCTTGAGAATTACATGAACACCATCAATCTCGGACAAAGTACTCTTGGAGTGCAAGCCGCTTCTATGAGATATTTTGGCAAAGATGTTTCACAGCTTACATTATCTGAGTGTGCAACAATCGCCGGAATCACACAAAGCCCGGGAAAATACAACCCAATCACAAACCCTGAACAGAACAAAGAACGCCGTGCAAAGGTTCTCGGCAATATGTTGGATCAGGGATTTATCAAGAAAGAAGAATATGATCAGGCAATGGCTGATGACGTATATGCCCGTATCCAGGCAGTCAACAAAGAGCAGGATTCCAAACCTACTACGTATTTTATTGATGCTCTTGCCGATCAGGTAATCGAGGATTTACAAAAAGAACCTTTAAACTATACAGAGACACAAGCACATAACGCTCTCTATAGTGGTGGTTTAAAAATTTACGCAACGCAGGATGCGGAAATTCAAAAAATCGTGGATGAGGAAATCAACGATAACGATAACTATCCTTCCCGTGTAGAAGTAGGTGTCAGCTATGCGCTTACTGTCACTAGAGCAGATGGAACACAAGAAAATTTCAGTTCCTGGGATTTGAAAAAATTCGGCGAAAAAAAATATGGGGACAAACAAGGACGCCTTTTCAAAACAGAAAAAGCGGCTCAAAAGCGTATTGATGAATTCAAGGCTTCTGTGGCAAAAGAAGGAGACCTTCGCTATGATGAAAGCAAAGAATTCACTCCGCAGCCTCAAGCTTCTATTGTTGTTATGGATCAAAAAAACGGACATGTCAAAGCCATTTCCGGAGGACGTGGTACAAAAAAATCAAGTCGTAGTTTAAACCGTGCAACTGGTTCGAAACAACAACCTGGATCTGCATTTAAGATTGTAGGTGTTTATGCCGCCGCTCTTGATGCCGGTGGGCAATCTCTCGGAACAGTTACAAAGGATGAACCGATGACTGTAGGAAAGAAAACATTCAAAAATGCCTACCGCGGTTTCAAAGGAAATGTAACGATGCGTACTGCTATTGAAGATTCAGTCAATATCAGCGCATTAAAGACCTGGCAAAATGTAACTCCAGAACTTTGCATGGAATACATTCAAAAACTGGGAATTGATTCTATTGTAACTGTGGAAGAAGGAAAGAAACGAAACGATAAGAAAAATGACCAAAATCTTTCCACCGCTCTTGGAGGTCTTACCGATGGGGCTCTCAACATTGAAATGGCCGGCGCATATGCTACTATCGCAAACGGCGGTGTATATAACAGACCTGTTTATTATACAAAAATCGAAGATCATGATGGCAATATTTTAATCGATAACGCCGGAGAATCTAAAACAGTTCTTCGAGAATCAACTGCCTATCTTCTTACAAGCGCAATGGAAGATGTTATTACAAAAGGTACCGGATATCAAGCAAGACTTCGCAACATGGCAGCTGCAGGAAAAACCGGAACAACAACAGACCGATGGGATATTTGGTTCTGTGGATTCACACCATATTACACTTGTACAGTATGGGTAGGATATGATGACAACAAAGATCTCCCTTACGGAAATTATAATCAAATCCTTTGGAAAGCAGTTATGTCAAGAATTCATGAGGATCTTCCATATAAGGATTTTGAAATGCCGGATACTGTTAAAAAAATGAAGTGTTGTTCTATCTCCGGAAAAGTAGCATCCAGCACTTGCCCATATCATATGGAATATATGGCAACCGACAATGGCGGAGATAAACTTTGCACAAGCCATGCCGGATATGAAGGTTCTGTTGGCGGTACCGATCCTTTTGAAAAGGAAGATGACGACGATGAGGATGACGAGGAAGATAACGACGATACAACTACCGATGGCACCGATTCTTCAACCGGAAACACGGATAACGGCAACTCTAATAGCGGCGGTGACAATAGCGGAAATACCGGTGGCGACAATAACGGCAATGCTGGTGGGAATACCGGCGGTGGAGACACCGGCAACGGTAATACCGATGGTGGCAATAACGGCGACGGCAATACTGGTGGTGGCAATACTGGCGACGGTAATACTGGTGGTGGCAATACCGGTGGCAATACCGGTGGCAATGGTGGAAACAACAATGGACAAAATCCAACTTATATCGTTCAATAAAAAAATATCCACATACAAAAGGCTGATGAGAAATCATCAGCCTTTTACGTTATGTTCTATTTTTCACTATTTCAAAACGAGTTTTGCTGCACCAAATATGCCAGCATCATTTCCTAATGTCGCAAGAGCGAATTTACATTCTTTATTTGCAAAAAATACACGCTCCATAAAGTATTTTGTAACATATTCCAACAAGATTTCTCCTGCTCTTGACACTCCGCCTCCGATTACGATAACTTCAGGATCCACAATAACAGCTAGATTAGAAAGTGCATAGCCCAAATATTTTCCAAATTCTTCCGCAACTTCCATTGCAACCTTATCTCCTGCTTTTACTGCATCAAATACTGTTTTCGCACTAATTTCCTCTTCTGCAGCATCACGAAGAATAGAGGCATCTTCATTCTTCTTCAATCTTTTCCTTGCAAGTCGAGCAATTCCTGTTGCAGATGCATACTGTTCCAAACATCCAGTCTTTCCACAACCACATAATTCTGTTTCATCATAATTTACACAGATATGTCCGATTTCTCCTCCTGCGCCATGACCACCTACCATGATACGACCATTGGTAATTACGCCTCCGCCTACACCGGTTCCCAATGTAACCATAATCATATTTCTGTGACCTTGTCCACCACCCTTCCACATCTCACCAAGGGCAGCTACATTCGCATCATTTCCAACTTTTACTTCGATTTCAAGTAACTCTTCTAATTCATGTTTTACCTCTTTATATCCCCAACCTAGATTTGCTGTTGCCTTTACAATTCCGGACTCCATAACCGGAGCAGGGATTCCAACACCAACCCCAAGAACATTTTCTTTTATAAGTTCACGTTGTCTCATATGCTCTTTTATTGTAGTTGCAACATCCGGTAAAATATTCACTCCATGATTCTCTGTTCGAGTCTTAATCTCCCACTTTTCTACTACTTCTCCATCAAATTTGAACAAGCCAAGTTTTACTGTTGTTCCTCCGATATCCACACCAAAACAATATCTCATTTTTCTCTTCTCCTATCTCTTATTTGTCAAATTCTCTTGTACACGTCTATATAATTCCTGCGCAGCATTATATCCCATTTTCTTTTGTCTGAAATTTGCTGCTGCTGACTCAACAATAATTGCAAGGTTTCTTCCCGGACGAATCGGAATAGAATGACATACAACCTTATTCCCTAAAAATTCCGTATATTCCTCTTCTAATCCAAGACGGTCATATTCTTTGTCTTTATTCCAGTCTTCCAACGTAATGACAAGATCGATCGTCTGTGTTTGTCTCACACTTTGCACTCCAAACAGCATCTTCACATCAATGATTCCGATACCACGAAGTTCTATCAGGTGCCGTGTAATATCCGGAGCTGTTCCTACCAAGGTATCATCACTTACTTTACTGATTTCCACTACATCGTCCGTCACAAGTCTGTGCCCTCTTTTAATCAGTTCAAGAGCAGCCTCGCTCTTTCCAATACCACTTTCTCCCATGATCAAAACACCTACACCATACACGTCTATAAGAACTCCATGTATGGAAATCTGTGGCGCCAATTCAACATTCAACCAACGAATCATTTCCGCCATAAAAGAAGATGTTTTTCTCGGAGTGGAAAATACAGGAATTCCTTTCTCATTTGCAGTTTGTAACAATTGTTCATCTGGTATCAAACCTGTACTAAAAATCAGGCATGGAATTCCATAAGACATCAGTTTCTCGTATAGTTCTTTTTTTCTATTCTCTGATAAAGTTTGTAAATATGTATATTCCACATATCCGATCACCTGCACACGCTCTGAATCAAAATGGTCAAAAAAGCCTGTCAGCTGTAAAGCCGGGCGATTCACATCCGGTACCGTAATTCTTCGATCTTCCATATCGATATCCGGTGTAAGATTCTTAAGCTGCATTTTTTCTACCAAATCTTTTAACGCTACACTATCTGTACCTCTCATAATCCGTCTCCTTCTATCTACTCTATATCTATGCCTATTATACCATTAATGAAAAAAGTTGTATACTTCCTTTGCAGATTTTTCATTCATAGACGGCAAAGCCTTCAAGTCCTCGACGGTAGCACTTTTAATCGCATCCAGACTCATATAATGTTTCATAAGCGCTTTACGTCTTGCAGGACCAATTCCCGGAATATCATCCAGAATCGAATGTACCTGCCCCTGGCCTCTAAGTTTCCTATGAAATTCAATGGCGAATCGATGCGCTTCATCTTGAATTCTTGTAATAAGGCGAAATCCTTCTGAGTTACGATCGATTGGAATCTCCACATTTTGATAGTAAAGACCTCTTGTACGGTGATTGTCATCCTTCACCATTCCACATACAGGAATCTGTAGATGTAGCTTATCCAGTACCTGTAATGCCACATTCACCTGACCTTTTCCTCCATCCATCATGATCAGATCCGGAAAAACGGTAAAGCTTCCAAGCTCTTTTCCCTCTTCTTTTTCTTTCAACCCGTGTTCAAATCGCCTTGTTAAAACTTCCTCCATGCTTGCATAATCATCTGCCCCCTGCACTCCTTTGATTTTAAATTTGCGATAATCATTCCGTTTCGGTTTTCCATGTTCATATACGATCATAGAGCCAACCGACGCAAATCCATTTGTATTAGAAATATCAAAGGCTTCCATTCTGGAAATGTTCTGTAAACCAAGCAGCTTTTCAATCTCTTTTACCGCTCCAATCGTTCTTCCTTCTTCTCTTTTCAATCTCTCTTTATCTTTGCTAAGTACAAGTTCCGCATTCTTCTTCGCTAATTCCACAAGCTTTTCCTTCTGCCCCTTTTGCGGGATTCGAATGTAAACCCGGTGTCCCCTTTTTTTAGAAAGCCATTGTTCCAACACTTCGATTCCTTCTATTTCCTCCTGAAGCATCAACTCTCTCGGAATATACGGTGTCCCCGCATAGAATTGCTTGATAAAACTTTCTAGGATCACACTTTCTTCTTCATCCTTGGTGATGCGAAGGTAAAAATGATCTCTTCCGATCAACCGTCCTCCCCGTATAAAAAACACCTGTACAACTGCATCCTCATTTTCTGTAGCAACAGCCAAAATATCTTTATCTTCTCCGTCGCTATTGGTAATTTTTTGTTTTTGAGCAATCTGTTTTACACTATTTAGCAATTCTCGATACTCAATCGCTTTTTCAAACTCCAGATTATCAGAAGCCTCTTGCATCTTTTCTTCCAAGGATTTTAAGATCGTATCATAATTTCCACTCAAAAAGCTGATTGCCTGTTGAATGTTTTTACGATATTCTTCCTGTGAAATATACCCTTGACACGGCGCATAGCATTGTTTGATATGATAATTCAAACAAGGGCGTTCTTTTCCTACATCTTTCGGAAGATTACGATTGCACGTTCTAATATGATATAGCTTTCGAATCAAATCAATCGTATCTTTTACCGCTCCCGCACTTGTATACGGTCCAAAATACTTCGCCTTATCCTTTTTCATCTGCCTTGCAAAAAGAATTCTTGGATATGCTTCGTCTACGGTTACCTTAATAAATGGATAAGTCTTATCGTCCATCAACATCGTATTATATTTTGGACGATGCTCTTTGATTAGATTACACTCCAACACCAACGCCTCTAATTCCGAATCCGTTACAATATATTCGAATCTTGCGATATGTGTCACCATCTGATCAATCTTGGCGCCTTTATTACGACTCGCTTGAAAATATTGCCGTACACGATTTTTCAAACTGATTGCTTTTCCTACGTAAATAATATCATCCTTCTCATCATGCATGAGATAGACTCCCGGTTTCGCCGGAAGTTTTTTTAATTCTTCTTCAATATCAAACATTGTATTTTCCCTTTTACTGTATTTTCTACTCCCTATCTTACCACGTTTCTTTAAACAAAAAAAGACTGTCATATCAATGAACACTCATTGATATGACAGTCTGATTGAAACATTATATTTACTTGTTGTTTGTTCTTTTTGCAATTGCCGGCATGATAAGTCCAAGTCCTAACAATACAAACGGTGTAAGAAGATTTAATACAAACTGGAATGTATCTTCAGAATAAATACCTCCTGCACAAGCAATTGCTGTGAAGATGAAGCACCATGCTCCAAAAAGAATTCCCACTGTTTTATTCTTTACAAACTTGTATTCCGGATTGAATTTTTCTCCTGCTTTCTTCAATGCGATATATGCCGCAAATACCCAAAGGTAACGTAATGGCATACATACTGAGTTCAATTTTACAAGCCATTTTACAAGAACATCTACACTTCCAATACCAAATGCCGGAATGATGATCAAAATAGAACTTACAATTGCAATCAATTTATGACCATTTACATATGCTCCGTTTTTGTTCTGTTTGAACATTGCCTTTGGAATATATGTTTCATCTGCACTTCCAAGAAGCATGCAAAGAGGTGCATCGATGGAAATGATCATTACCGAAATCTGACCAAGCAACTGTGTGATCGCATATAAGATTACGAAAATATTTCCTAAACCATAGTAATCACCAAGCATCTGGAATGCATAGTATGCACCATTTGTCATAAGGTCTTCCGGAATGTTGTTAGAATCGAACATCATTCCAAGAGAAATTGTACCAAGAATAGCACAACCACATACCATAACAGCAAGAGAGATCATACCTTTTGAAAAATCTTTGGAAGGATCTTTCATTCGATTTACATATGGTGAGAATTTCTCACAACCACCTACCGCAAACACAAGAATTGAAAGGCTTGTGAAGAATTTCATGTCAAAAGTAGGCATAAATGTCTTAAGTGACCAGTCAATGTCAAGAAGCGGAGCATCTGTAATTGCCGGTGCCGCCAACATCAAAATAATATAGAGGATTGACATAATGAACATTGTTGTTCCTGCCAAAGCTGAAATTCTCTTTAACATTGTGATTCCCTTAGAAGCAAGCCACAATGCCGCAAAGAAAATTGCAAGACAGATCATCTGTAGCACAAATGTATTCATCTGACTCGCTCTTGCATCCTGGAAAATAATCCAGCTTGTCGCTACAACCGCATTCGTTGGTTTCTGAGAGATATATGGAAGATGTACTACCCAATATGTCCATCCGGCATAGTAAGCCATTCTAGGACCAATCGTCTCATGGATCCATGAGCTGACTCCACCGCTTGAATTCTTAAATGCTGATCCAAGCTCTCCTACCATTAATGCGTATGGTACGAAATAGATTGCAAAGATAATGATCCATGCAACAATTGCTTTTAATCCACCGTATTCGGAAAATCCGTTGATCGAATTACCAAATGACCATACCCCTCCGAATACCATGAACGCAAACGTATACCACACAATTTTCTTTTCATTTGTCTGATTCATAGTGTTTTCTCCTTTTTCCTTTATTGTTTGAGCATGTAAAAATACTTTCACACGCACGTGGAGCAGGATTTCTTCTCCCTGCTCCACAATTATCACTATATAACCATTATATCAAATTTTCATTTTTTTGCAAGATTCATTTCATTTTCATTTATATTTAAGCATTTTTTGCAAGTTTTTATTCATAATCTTGTATATTGCTATAGATATCTTGATGTTTCTTATTATTTTTTTCTATAAAGAAACCCGGAAGATTTCTCTTCCGGGTCTTCTTATTCTTCCTCTGATTTCATTTCAATATGAGATGGCTGATCCTTCTCTTCATCTTCTGTAATCCCTTGTACTTCACGGAAAATCTTCATAAATTCTTTTCCTGTAATCGTCTCTTTTTCAATCAAAAATGCTGCGATTTTATCAAGAGATTCTCTATTTTCTCTCAAAAGACGTTTTGCTTCTTCATAAGCATCCTTGAGCATCTTCATGACTTCTTTGTCAATCTCTCCTGCAGTTTCCTCGCCGCAATTTGCGACAGGACGTCCATCTAAATATCTATGCTGAACTGACTCCAGTCCGATCAATCCAAATTTTTCAGACATACCATACTGGGTAATCATAGCTCTCGCTACTTTTGTCGCTTTTTCAATATCATTAGAAGCTCCTGTTGTTACTGTATCGAATACAATTTCCTCTGCTGCACGTCCAGCGAGAAGACCTACAAGCATCGCTTCTAATTCTTTTTTTGTATTCAAGAACTTTTCTTCTTCCGGTGTCTGCATCACATACCCTAAAGCTCCCATTGTTCTTGGAACAATCGTAATCTTCTGCACCGGTTCCGAATCTTTTTGAAGGGCGCTTACAAGCGCATGTCCGACCTCATGATATGAAACAATTCTTCTCTCTTCTGCATTCATAATGCGGTCTTTCTTCTCCTTACCTACAAGTACAACTTCCACCGCTTCAAACAAATCAGCCTGTGACACAACCTGACGGCCATTCTTTACTGCATTAATCGCTGCTTCATTGATCATATTCGCAAGATCTGATCCTACAGCTCCACTCGTTGCCAATGCGATTGCTTCCAAGTCTACAGTTTCATCCATTTTAACATCTTTCGCATGAACTTTTAACACATCCACACGTCCTCTAAGGTCCGGTGTATCTACAATAATACGTCTGTCAAAACGTCCCGGTCTTAAAAGCGCAGGATCGAGAATCTCCGGTCTGTTTGTAGCTGCAAGGAGTAATAGTCCTTTGTCTGTATCAAATCCATCCATCTCCGCAAGAAGCTGATTCAAAGTCTGCTCTCTTTCATCATTACTTCCCATTGCATTGTCACGGCTTTTTCCAATCGCATCAATCTCATCAATAAAGATAATACATGGCGCCATAGCCTGTGCCTGTTTGAAAAGATCACGTACACGAGATGCTCCAACACCAACGTACATTTCTACGAATGCAGAACCTGAAAGGGAAAAGAACGGAACTTTTGCTTCTCCTGCTACCGCTTTTGCAAGAAGTGTTTTACCGGTTCCCGGAGGTCCGACCAATAATGCCCCTTTCGGAAGTTTAGCACCAATACTTGTGTATTTTCCCGGATTATGAAGAAAATCAACTACTTCCTGTAAGGATTCCTTCGCCTCATCCTGCCCAGCCACATCTTTAAAAGTAACGCCGGTAGACTTTTCTACATATACTTTGGCATTGCTTTTTCCAATGCCCATCATACCGCCGCCTTTTGACATCCTCTTTGTAAGGAAAACCAAAGCCCCTACTAAAAGCGCTGTAGGCAGAACAAGTGTTAACATAACATTCCAAAACATCATCGTTCCTGTCTTAGGAATCTCCTGTGTCACTTCTACCTTTGCTTCTCTTAATCGATCGACCAGCTTATCGTCATTCATAATTCCTGTATAGTAATGCGGCGCTACGGTGGTCAATAAAGGATTAGCATTCTCCTTTTTCTTCGGTGTGATCTCAATACTGTCTGAGCCGATTACTACCTTATCTACTTGCCCCGCTTCTACCATATCCAAAAATTTACTATATGAAATCTCTTCTGGATTTTTTCCAGGCATCAATCGATATAATCCCATAACTAGAAATAATGTAATGATCGTTGTTACAAAAATAATTCCAAAGCCTTGTTTATTATTTTTCGGATTATTATTCTTGTTTCTATTATTCTGATTATCCATAATTATCCTCCTGTTTCCTATCTATTCTATTATAAGTAGGGCTATGACATAAATCAATAAAAAGATTGTGAAAAGTCTTTGTCTAAATCTTAAACTTCTATAAAATTCTCTTAGACAATTATTTTATTTTGTAGTATACTATTATTTTAAGAGTAAATGATTATAACAGAAGATAGAGCAAGGAGACATGATTATGAAAGTTGGATTTGATAATGATAAATATTTAAAAATGCAGTCCGAACATATTCTGGAACGCATCAATCAATTTGACAACAAACTATATCTAGAATTTGGCGGCAAACTTTTTGATGACTACCATGCTTCCAGAGTTCTTCCGGGATTTGCTCCTGACAGCAAACTGCGCCTTTTGATGCAATTATCAGATCAAGCAGAAATTGTAATCGTAATCAGTGCAGGAGATATTGAGAAGAACAAAATTCGAGGCGATCTTGGCATTACTTATGATACAGACGTTTTACGTCTTATGGATTCTTTCCGCCAAAGCGGTCTTTATGTCGGAAGTGTTGTGATCACACAATATTCCGGACAAAGCAGCGCGAATTTATTCAAAAGCAAATTAGAAAAACTGGGAATCAAAGTCTATGTACATTATTGTATAGAAGGATATCCGTCGAATATTCCTCTCATTGTAAGCGATGATGGGTATGGCAAAAATGAATATATCGAAACAACAAGACCACTTGTAATCATCACGGCTCCAGGACCGGGAAGCGGAAAGATGGCAACCTGTCTATCTCAGCTGTACCACGAATTAAAACGCGGTGTCCGTGCAGGTTATGCTAAATTCGAAACTTTCCCTGTATGGAATCTTCCGTTAAAACATCCGGTTAATCTCGCATATGAAGCTGCAACAGCAGACTTAAATGATATCAATATGATTGATCCATTCCATTTGGAAACTTATGGAGTAACAACAGTTAATTACAACCGTGATGTGGAGATTTTCCCCGTTCTCGATGCAATTTTTGAAAAAATCTATGGGGAAAATCCATACAAATCACCTACGGATATGGGCGTTAACATGGTCGGAAACTGCATCTGTGATGATGAAGCATGCAAAGAAGCTTCCTGCCAGGAAATTATTCGCAGATACTATTCCGCATTAAACAGAATGTCTGCCGGAGAAATCAGCGAAGATGAAGTATTCAAAATCGAGCTTTTAATGAAGCAAGCTCATGTTACAACAGAAGATCGTCTTGTTGTTGCTGCTGCATTAAAGCGTGCAGAAGAAACTGACGGTCCTGCTGCTGCAATTGAATTAGACGATGGTAAAATTATTACCGGAAAGACTTCTAACCTCTTAGGAGCATCCGCAGCATTGCTTTTAAATGCTCTAAAATATCTTGCTGATTTAGATGATGAAATCCATATGATTTCACCGGAAGCAATTGAACCAATTCAAACATTAAAGACAAGATATCTTGGAAGCAAAAACCCTCGTCTTCATACAGATGAAGTGCTCATAGCGCTTTCTATCAGCGCAGCTACTGATCCTGTTGCACGACTTGCCTTGGAACAGATTCCAAAATTAAAAGGCTGCCAGGTTCATACTTCTGTCATGCTTTCATCTGTTGATACGAAAATGTTCAAAAAACTAGGCATTCAATTAACGTCGGAATCAAAAAAAGAAAATAAAAATATTTATCAATAAGAACTATGTATACTTTTATCGTTAATCCACATTCCCGTTCCGGACTCGGGAAACAAATATGGAAGTCCGTTGAAACTGAACTTGACACCCGTGGCATCTGCTATCGGGTGTTTTTCACGTCACCTCACCGCCACATTGAAAAACTTATCAGAGAACTTACCTCTGATAAAAAAGAACATACCATTATCATTCTAGGCGGTGACGGAACTGTCAATGAAGTAATAAATGGGATCTCCTATCCCGAAAAAATAACGTTAGGATATATTCCTATGGGATCCGGAAATGATTTTGCAAGAAGCTATTGCCTTCCTACAGACCCTATTCATGCTTTGAATATGATTTTATCCGCCAAGCATACGCAAAAAATGGACATTGGAGAACTTACTTATAAAAATAAAACCCATCGTTTTGCCATTAGCGCCGGCTTTGGTTTTGATGCTGCAATCTGCCACGAAGTCGTTGTTTCCCATTGGAAATCCAGATTAAACCGCTTCAAACTCGGCAAATTAGTCTATGTCTTCGTTGCGCTTAGACAATGGTTTCATTTGAAGCCATGCAAGGTGAACTTAACCTTGGATAACAATGTGACGCATACCTTTCAGCATTGCTATTTTATCGCTTCAATGAATCAGCCATACGAAGGGGGCGGATTTCTTTTTGCTCCCGGGGCAAATCCTTCCGATGGGAAGTTAAATGTCTGTGTCATTGCAGATTTATCAAAATGGAAAATGCTTTTGCTTCTTCCAACAGCGCTTTGGGGAAAACACATTCTCTTTAAAGGTTGTAGCCTCTATTCCTGTCACAGCCTTTCCATACATTCTGAATCTCCGCGCGAACTACATACCGATGGGGAACCATGGTTTTTGCAAACAGACTTGTCTATTCACTGCTTGCCGGAACAAATTCACCTCATCACACCGCAGGATTGTAAATAACACACGTTTCATTCTATCTATAAAGATTTGCGAAAAACATTAAAGATTTTATTAAGAAATGCTCTCCTTCCTTGTGATTCAACAAATCCCATGCTATAATGCATGAGAAGCAAACTGGGAAAATCTTATATATTTTGATTGATATTTTAAAATGAAAGGGAGCCTTTTTATGGCAAAAAAATTTTCTGAAAACTATAAACGTGCATGGGTTGGTTTATATGCTTTTCTCTATATTCCATGGTTTTTATATTTGGAAAAGCATGTAACTACTGACTTTCATCTCATTCATGTGGGACTTGACGATAAGATTCCATTTATCGAATTCTTCATCGTTCCTTATCTCTTATGGTTTGCCTATATAGCAGTAACCATTGGATACTTCCTGTTATTTGGGGGAAAAACAGAATTTTATCGCATGATCACATTGCTGTTTAGTGGAATGACAATCTTTTTAATCATCTCCACTCTATATCCCAACGGATTAAACCTGCGGCCGGATACTTTTGCAAGGGACAACATTTTTGTCGATATGGTAAAAAGTCTATACGCAACCGATACTTCTACGAATGTATTACCTAGTATCCATGTGTATAATTCCATTGCCGCATATCTTTCTATTGCAAATTGCGAAAAATTGCAAAAGGTAAAATGGGTACAGATTTCTTCTTTGGTCTTAACTATATTGATCGTTCTGTCCACTATGTTTTTGAAACAACATTCTGTAGTTGATGTAATCGCCGGATGTGCACTTGTATCGGTTCTTTATATTCTGATCTACAAAACAGAACGAAACACCTCAAAGAATTTATCTAATAATTTAGTAAAAATACGTTGACTTTCTGACAATTAGGCTGTATGATAAGGTTAACTTAAAGGAACTGTTTTTTTCATAAGGAGGCGGTTTTATGTTAACCTTAACAATCATAGCCAGCATGATCATTACCTTGGTATTCCTTGTTTTAGCTGATGAGAGATCTTTGATGAGACTTCCATTTCTTCACAAAAGCAGAATCAGCTTAATGATTAAAGCAGCTTACAGATCTGACTTAATTAGTGGAACAATCCGTCAGATTAAGAATCTACGCTATTTTGTCATCAGTACAATTTGTGGATTGACAGAAAAAGGAGGCATGTAAATTGAATGAAGGATCATAAAAAGGCGATGTCGCAAACATATGCAACATCGCCTTTTCACTTTTATTTTTCCGGTCCAAGTTTAATATCCAAAAATTTTGTATATGCCTCAAATGCAGATGGAATCGGATAATTTTTTTCCACCTCTTCCGGAAGTAAAAAAATCACTCCTTCTGCCTCTTGCATGGCAAGCTCATCAAGTTGAACAGCATAACCTTCCATATGCCATTCTATATGGCTGAAAATATGCTTACCTGTTCCAAGTTTCTTCAATCGTAACGGACTTAGACCAATCTGCTTGCAATATGCAATCACTTCATCTTCATCCATATGCCCTAATTCATTAGGAAGTTCATATAGCCCCGATAACAAACCCTTGCCCGGCCGCTTTCGAATCCCTACTTTATCCCCATCTTTTATAATAAAAACGGTTCTATTCTCTATCTTTCTTGCCTTTGCTTTCGTTTTTACCGGAAGCTCCATGACACGATTCTGTTCTTTTGCAAGGCAAAACGCACGAACCGGACATTCCTCGCATTTTGGTATTCCATTTGGAACACAAATAAGCGCGCCTAATTCGATCAACCCTTGATTAAAGTCTCCTGCTGCATCAACAGGTATCACCTCACGAATTGCGTTTTCTATTTTCGTTCGAACAGATGCTTTCATGATATCTTCATCACTACAAAGAATTCTAGATATTACACGTAATACATTTCCATCGACTGCAGGCTCCGGAATCCCATAAGCAAAAGCGCTGATCGCTCCTGCCGTATAATTTCCAATTCCCGTAAGAGAACGAATTTCTTCATAAGTATCCGGAAATTCTCCATGATAATCTAGCATTACTTGCTTCGCAGCCTTTTGCATGTTTTTTACTCGATTATAATATCCTAAGCCTTCCCAAAGTTTTAAAAGCTTATCTTCCTCTGCTTCTGCTAATTCCTTTACCGTTGGAAATTCTTTTAAAAATCGTTCATAATAAGGTTTTACCGTCTCCACACGCGTCTGCTGCAACATAATTTCAGATACCCAGACACGATATGCATTCACATGCTCTCTCCAAGGAAGCTGTCGCTTATTCGTTCTGTACCATGCTACAACTTCATCTCTCATTTCCATAAGCCTTGGCTCGAATAAGACAACCGGAACAGATGAACTTAATCGAATTTCATCTTCTTTTACATCACAATCATATGCTAAAATCTTCACTCCCTCTTTTTTAGCCTTTTTAAGCGCTTCTGCAAATTCCGGGTGTGTATTGACATTTGGAGTAAAGTACCGTACTCCTTTCATCTGTATCACAAATATGATATACGATTCGTAACCATCTTTTAACGCTTTGATCAGCTCTTCTACATGCTTGACTCCACGCTCCGTCGGTGCGTCCGGAAAACGGGCAACACCATCTTCCTCTAAAGTTACACCTTTCACTTCAATAAACACCTTTCGCTCTCCGACTTTCACATATAGATCGAATCGCGACTTCCCATACGTTGTTTCAGGATAAATAGATACGGGTATATCAAATAGATTGCCTTCTTCCAGCCATTCTTTTACAACAGTATTAGGAATCTGAGAATCCATATTGATCAAACGCTCTCCCTTTTCTACACCGATCAAGTCCCACTGTGTCTTTCGTTCCAAATGATCACTCTTTTGCACATATACTGTAGCCCCAGGCTTTAAAAGTTCTGCACAACGTCCGGTATTTTTCACATGAACGGTTTCCTTCAAACCATTAATCTCTACATACGCAATAAAACGGTTGGGACGTTCTATGAACCTCCCAACCTGAATTCTTTCATATTTCATTATTTTAAAACCTCAGCCCAAACTGTTTCCTTGAATCCTGGAATCGCAAATGATTCTCCTACAATAATCGGACGCTTTACAAGCATTCCATCTGTAGCCAGAAGTTCATATTGTTCTTCCTCTGACATAGTCGGAAGTTTGTCTTTCAGCTGAAGCTCCTTATACTTCATACCGCTTGTATTGAAAAATCTCTTAAGCGGAAGTCCACTCTTTTTGTGAAATGCTCTTAACTCCTCTACTGTAGGATTCACTTCTACAATATGACGAGCTGTAAAATCGACTTCATTTTCAACCAGCCATTTCTTTGCCTTTTGACATGTTGTACACTTTGGATATTCTAAAAATAAAATACTCATAGTCTTTTTTTCTGCTCCTAACTATTTTTCATAAACTCTGTCTTACACTTTGGACATGTCACCATGATTTTTCCTTTTCCTTTCGGAATACGAATTTTCTGCTTACATGTTGGACATTTGTAGATGTGATATGTCTTCCTTTGTTCCATGTAAGACTTTTGTTTTTTAAAGAAACCGAAGAACTGATTCTTCATATTATAAAACTTGATATTTTCATTATATCTCGCCTGTATGTTTCTCGAAAACATTCTAACATAACTGATCAATAAGAGCAATAATGCCAAGGAATATAACATATTTCCTCTTCGTGTAAACATAGAAAAGATAAGCAATACTACCGAACACCCCAACAAGAACTTGTTAAGTGCATCTGTCCCGTATCTACCCATCATAAAACGCTGTAATTTTTCTTTCATAATCATTCCTCACTTCGCATATTTCGTATGCTACAAACTATAGAACTTATGAAAAATAAAGTCAACAGAGTTTATCAAATATTTAGGAAGTACACAATGTTTTCACAGACTCACATTTTATTCTCTTTTCCTACAGCACTTTTGACAAGAAATCCTTCAATCTCGGATCCTGTGGATTTTCAAAGAAATCTTTCGGATTATTCTGCTCTTTTACAATTCCCTCATCGATAAACAACACTCTTGTTGCTACCTCTTTGGCAAATCCCATCTCGTGAGTAACTACCACCATTGTCATTCCTTCGTCTGCAAGTTCTTTCATCAACTGCAGTACCTCGCCTACCATCTCCGGGTCAAGCGCCGATGTGGGCTCATCAAATAACATCACATCCGGATTCATCGCAAGCGCTCTTGCAATTGCAATACGTTGCTTTTGTCCGCCGGATAATTGCTTTGGATATTGGTCCGCTTTTTCCGGAAGACCAACTCGCTTTAACAATTGCATTGCTTTTTCGTTCGCCTCTTCTTTGGACATGATACCAAGTTGTACTGGTGCCAGAGTAATGTTTTCTTTTACCGTCATATGAGGGAAGAGGTTGAATTGTTGAAAAACCATTCCCATCTTTTGACGAAGTTTATTAATATCTGTTTTTTTATCAGTTATATTATTGCCTTCAAACCAGATTTCACCTTCTGTTGGTTCTTCTAACAGATTTAGGCAACGGAGAAATGTGGATTTCCCCGATCCGGATGGTCCTATGATTACGACCTTCTCTCCTTTTTCAATATGCTCATCGATTCCTTTCAACACATCATTACCGTTGAAGGACTTTTTTAAATTCTTAGTGACGATCACCTTGGTCCATCCTCCTTTCGAAAAACTCAATCACTTTGGTAATTCCAAGCGTCATTGCAAGATAACATGCTGCAGCAATAAACAACGGTGTTAATACGTCAAAAGTTCTGCTGCCGATATACTGTGCCGCTTTTGTAAGGTCTGTTGCCGCGATTGCACCTACAACGGACGTCTCCTTGATGAGAACGATCAATTCATTACCAAGAGCCGGCAGAATATTTTTAATCGCCTGCGGTACAATAATAAAACGCATTGTCTGTATGTAGTTAAATCCAAGGGAACGCCCCGCTTCCATCTGTCCTTTATCGATAGACTCGATTCCGGCACGGATGATCTCTGCTACATAAGCTCCGGAGTTAATTCCGAACGCAATAGCTCCGATCATAATCTCACTACTGTCCCTGGATGTGAAAATCCAGTTTGATATAATAAGAAGCTGTACCATAACCGGTGTTCCTCGAATTACTGTTAAGTAAATATTACATAGCTTGTTCAACAACCACAGTTTCTTATTTCTTGAGGACGCGACCTTTGCTACTGCCACTACCAAACCAATGGCGATACCTAAAAGTACCGCCAAAATGGAAATGATAAGAGTAACTTTCAAGCCATCCAAATAAGCCAAATATCTCTGCTCTCTTAAAAAAGCTCGATCAAATTTTGTGACTAGATCTTGGAAAAATCCTGTCAAAAGAATTCCTTGCATGATATGTTATCCTTTCATTTTTACTTCTGTACGTGATTTGCTGTGAATTCTTCGATCTTACCTTCTTCAATCAGCTTATCAATTACAGTATTGATTTTCTCTAATAATTCTTTGTTTCCTTTTTTCACTCCGATTGCATACTTATCTTCAAATAATGTTCCCTCTAACACTTCCAATTCCGGATTAGCCGCTACAAGCTCTTCTGCCGGGAACTGATCCATTACGATACAATCTACTTTCTTGTTCTTTAAATCTTCTGCAGCCTGTGCAAATTTTGTGTAACGTTTTACTTCTTTTGCTTCACAGTTCTCTGTATTTGATACCCAGATATCTGCAATATTTCCTTGCTGTACTGCGATTACTTTTCCATTCAAATCTTCCACAGAACTAACTGCCGGAGCTTCTTTGTTCACAACAACAACCTCTGTTGAATTTACATAATCATGTGAAAAGTCCATTACTTCTTCACGTTCAGGGTTTACTGAAACGCCGGCTGCTACGAAATCAGCTTTTCCCTGCTGTACTGCTAAAAGCGCGCCATCAAA
This sequence comes from uncultured Lachnospiraceae bacterium, assembly GCA_900550235.1. Taxonomy (GTDB): domain Bacteria; phylum Bacillota; class Clostridia; order Lachnospirales; family Lachnospiraceae; genus Faecalimonas. The sequence goes on along the minus strand of URRQ01000007.1, from coordinate 10,687 downwards.
ATCCATGTTCTTGATTTCTAATTCTTTTCCCATTTCGTCTGCAATTGCTTTGGCAATATCCATGTCGATTCCTACTACTTCATCGCCTTTCATATATTCATATGGTGCAAAACCAGCTTCTGTACTCACAATCAGTTTATCTGAGCCTTCATCCTTATTTCCCTCATTTTTTTTGCTTCCACATGCTGCAAATGACAATGCCATCGCTCCTACTAACACTAAACTTATCACTTTTTTCATCTTCATAATCTCATCCTCCTGTTTTCTATTGCATAAAAATTCACGTCAAATGAATAATTATCTATCTCATAGTGGCTATTATACCACTTTACCATAAAAAATCAAGTGGTTATTTACACATTTCATTGCATAAATAACCACTCTTTTTGCATATTTTGACTATTTCATCATAAAAAATGAGATCAAGACAACAATTCCAAGTATGATTCTGTACACACCAAATACTTTAAAGTCATTTTTCTTAATGTATCCCATCAAGAATTTAATCGCAAGAATTGACACAATAAATGCTGTCAAACATCCAACGATCAGGATCGCCACTTCCAGTCCAGTAATACCAACCCCTTCTATCATAAATTTTACAATCTTAAGAGCGCTTGCCCCAAACATAACAGGAATCGCTAAGAAGAATGTAAATTCTGCCGCAATATGTCGGGACGTTCCCATCAAAAGAGCGCCGACAATCGTTGCACCGGAACGGGAAGTTCCCGGAATCAAAGAAAGAACCTGCCAGCCACCAACGATCAATGCATGTTTATATGACATCTGAGAAAATGAAGTAATCGTTGGTCTTCTTGTTTTATTCATATTTTCCACAACGATAAACAAAATACCGTAAATAATCAACATCGCAGCAACTACAATGGAATTGTGTAAATGTTCTTCCATCCAATCATCCAGTGGAATCCCGATAATGGCTGCCGGTAAGCATGCAACGACAACACGAAACCAAAGTTGCCATGTATGCACTTTCTGTTTTTCTGTCTTTGACGGTGCAAATGGATTCAACTTATTAAAATAAAGAACAACAACCGCCAAAATTGCACCAAGCTGAATCACAACATTAAACATATCCATAAACTGCTCGCTTACATTCAGTTGGACAATCTGATTTACAAGAATCAAATGTCCTGTACTACTGATTGGCAGCCATTCTGTTATACCTTCTACAATTCCAAGCAGAAGTGTTTTTAATATTTCTACAAAAGCTTCCATACTATATTCCTCTTTCTTTCCATATTTTAAATTAAAGCAAACTTTTCAATTGCCTTTGCCACACCGTCATTCTCATTAGAATCCGTAATATAATCTGCTGCATCTTTTACCGGCTGTACCGCATTCTCCATAGCAACACCAAAACCAACCTCTTTCAGCATCTCAAGATCATTCATTCCATCACCGCATGCCATGATTTCATCTCTTTCAATCCCAAGCAGCTCACCAAGCTTTAGAAGTCCCAATCCCTTATTCACGCCCGATGCATTGACTTCAATATTATTCTCCAAAGCGCCAGTCGGCTCTGTTCCCGGAATCTGTTTAATTTCAAGAAAAGCCTGCTCTTTTTCTTCTCTGTTTTTAAACAATGCCTGTACTTTATCAACCTGTTGGTTCACCTGTTGCAGCTTTTCCCGTACATTCGGCACCGGCACTCGCGATTCTCTTAAATACTTTATCATACTGGTAATCAATCCATATTCTTCCGCATGGGCAAGATCTCGAGCATTTGTATATCCTGTTTCTCCAATAAACGCTTCTTTATATGTATCATATTGAGCAAATACATCTAATATGCGTATTGCTGTCTCAAGCGGCATGGTCGACTCATAAATCACTTTATTTTCCTTCAAATCTACGATTCTTGCACCATTCGCTGTAAGCGCGTATCGGATTCCTGGAAGCTCACGTACTTCTTTCGGAATTCCGGTCACCGGACGTCCTGTAGCTGCAAGTACAACGATTCCCTGCTCTATCGCCTTTAGAAGTACCTCTCTACTATATGGCGTAAGCTCCTTTTGATCATTCAATAAAGTGCCGTCACAATCAAGTCCGATCATTTTTATCTTCCTTTTCTTCATTCTTCCTATTATGCTCCTTTGTTCTTAAAACTACCTCATTCCTACCTATCATATCAAAATTTGCAAAAAATTTCAATTTGTTGTATAATATATAGACTAAACTTTTTAAATAAAGAAAGGAAATGCCATGAATACGATACCAAAGCGAAAGAGAATTAGGGTTTTATCCTTTATTTTGGCTCTTACCCTCTGCTTTTCTACGCAATTTACATTCGAAACTCATGCAGAAGATTTAAGAAAAAAGCAAAAAGATTTGGAAAATGATTTATCTGAGATGAATCAGAATAAAGCCAAACTGGGTAATGAGCTTTCTTCCAAAGCAAAAGCACTTACCAATTTAGTAAAAGAAATAGATAAAACACGAAATGAACTTGACCTTGCCAAGGCAAGGGAAATTGGACAATACGAGATGATGAAAAAGCGGATTCAATATATGTATGAAGCGAGTTCCGGAAATTTCTTCACCTCTCTTCTAGAATCAAAATCTATGACTGACCTTTTGAATCGTGCAGAATTCTTCTCCACCGTCAGCCAATATGACCGTGAAATGTTAGAAAAACTTCAAACGATTCACAAAGAAATCAAACAAAAAGAAGCGGATCTTCTTGCTAAACAAAGCGAAATGGAAAAACAGCAAAAACAGTTGACTGCAAACTACAATCAACTGATTTCCATGATTACTTCTACTTCCACCAAGATTGAAGATTACAAAGCACAGATTGCGGCTGCTGAAGAGGCAAAAAAAGCTGCCGAAGAGGCAAAAAAAGAAAACGAAAATTCAATGGATGAAAATGGTTCTTCAGATTCGAATGAAAGTACAGAGAAACCTTCAGACAAACCGGAAGAAAAGCCTTCGAAGCCTAATAAGCCTTCGAAACCCAATAAACCTTCGAAACCTGATGAGAAACCTTCAAAACCACAAAAGCCTTCCAGTAACACCGAATTAGCTTTGTTTGCAGCAATTTTAGAGTGTGAGGCAGGTTCAACCAATTACGATGGTCTTCTTGCTGTTGCAACTGTTATTATGAACCGAAAGGAAAGTCCTAAATATCCAAATACAATTACCGGAGTCATCTATCAACGCGGTCAATTCTCCCCTACCTGGACCGGAAAGCTTGATAAAGTATTACAACGGGGAGCGAAGCCACTATGTTATACCGTTGCAAAAGATGCATTAAACGGAAAACGACTTGCTGCAGTAAAGAATTGTTATCAATTCCGTGCATCATGGACCGGACACTCCGGAACCGTAATCGGTGGTAATGTATTTTTCTAATACAGAATGGATTCCCCTGTCATAATTCCGATTGAATATCCTTTTGATTATTTCGGGGTTGTCTGTACCTAAATGCACAGAAAGAAATTAAGTATTTTGTGAAATAAATATACCGCATGGAACCGATGAACATCATCGTACTTTCCATGCGGTATTTTTATAGACGAATTATAAAAATTATATATTTTTACTCTTATTTACAAAATCTTCTGCGTCCAACAAATACAGCCAATCCGCCTGCTATAAACATCATGAATACATAGATTGCGAGCGGAGAGGTATCTCCTGTCTTCGGTGATGTATTGGCTGCATCATCTTTTTTACTAAGAATGATCGCATAATCAGAAGCATGTTTGAAGGTAAAGATTACAGTTCCGTCGGCTTCTACCTTATCGGATTGTACATATTCTAACTTGCCTTCTTTATTGTAGTAATACAATTTTGCATAGAATCCTTTATATTTTGCTCCTACATTCAACTTCAGATCTGCCTGGAATCCAAATGCTCCATCGTGTGCAAGTGAAATCTGAATCACCTGATCTCCACTAGCAGTTTTCTCTACAGCACTCTGTGGGATAGCGTTACTGTTCATTGTCACCTTCAGATTGATATCTTTCAGGTTATTTGCTGTTACATCTTTTCCGTTGATCGTCCAGCTATATGTTCCCATATCAAGCACAACATCCACGTCTTTTCCTTTGACAGATTTTAGAACTTCAGAAGGAACCGTGGTTGATCCCTGCATTTTCACAACAACTTCAGAACCTTTTTTCGCATTCTCCACTTTTTCTACTACTTTGTCCACAACTGTCTGTGATAATTCTTTTCCTGTATCCGGATTCACGATTGGATTGTTGGTAGAAGACTTATCCGGTGTTGGTTCAGTCGGTTTTTCTGGTTTTTCCGGTTCGATCGGCACTATCTCCGGATATCCTTTTAAGAAGGAAATATATCTCCAATCACCCTGTCCGTTATCTTCTACAACAAGTGTAGCTTTAGATTCATATGAAGTATCCATAATATTATCTTTGAATTCAAAGCGGATTGCGTACGTCTTATTTCCAAGCTCGTCCACTTTTTTTACTTTAGCAACCGGGGGTGCATCCCCCATACCGCCTTCCGGGATGATGAATGCGTTCTTCTCTGCATCATAGTAGAAGTACACCGACATATTTGTTTTTTTCAAATTTGGAATGTTCTTATAGTATTTTGCTGCGTCTTTCACGAGAACATCATATGGAATCTCCAAATTATAAGTTTCACTAACTCGGTAGTTTTCTACATATTTCTCCCGCTCCATAGTATATGTCATATAAGCTACGTCATTTGCTTTTGGCGTTCCCTCAAAAAAGCGTTGATCGAAGGTTACATTACCATACTCCTTCCAATTTACATATCGCATCGTTTCGATGTAGTTATAGGCTACTGTTTCCCAGTCTTTTGCTACGGTCGGATCAATCTTTTCGAAAATTCCCACCTTTGAAGTAACCTTGTTAAAATCTTCGACGAATCCTTGTGGAGAAAAAATCACATATTTACCGTCTTCGCTGACTTCTGCTGTCTTTGCATCAGTAGTATGTTCGTACTCATAGAATACCCCTATTTTTTCTTTATCCCAGTCTTCCGGAATCGGAATATAAATTTTAGGTGCATCTCCTTCGATACTCACTTTAAAATCTGGAGAATCCTCTAGTATCGTATCCTTAACCTTTACTGTTGTCTCATATGCCAATATCTCTCCATAAGCATCATGTCTTTCCTTTAACCAAGCAAATGTATTCTCATCTTCATATGTCTTTACAAGCATTTTCATACCGCTTAATGTACCGGCATTTTCTGAGTTTCCGTCTGTAACGAATTTCAGACCGTATTCTCCCTCTAAAGCAGCTTCTGTTGAGGACGTAACCTTTAATGTTGCCGGTTTATGGAGGTCTACTTCATATATTTTTCCACTTCCGGATACCATTTCTATACTTCCTGCATCCGTCGGATCTAGTTTTGCACTACCGGCTACATATCCTTCATCGTAGCTCATCATAAATGAAGATGGATAGCCTGTACGAAGGAAGATTCCTGCTCTTGCTCTTTTGCATACGCAGTCATACTGCTGAAAACCATTGCGCCTGCAAGTACGATCGCAGCAATGCGCTTTGATCTTCCTAAAAATTTCCTGTACATGTTACTCTCCTCCCTTTCATTTTATACAGAAATCTATATAGCAAACTTTGAAAGTCTGTTATATCAAGTTTAATAAGACTTCTAGTTGTCTTCCTTTTGGAAACGCCGGAATCCCGTCTTTTTTCATGAATCTCCATATCAACCGATAGACGCCCTCCACCGGCGGCGTTACAAATTCAACTTTCACCGTTATTTTTTCTCCCGGCATAATACGTTCCTTTAACATCATACGCAACTCGCTTTTGGCATAGTGAAAGCTTTCCACATTGATGCATTCCAGATAATAATCTTTCCATATCTCCTCGCCTGTATTTTGGATATACCAGACATGAGAATATAGCTTTCCTGCAACAACAGTCGCAGGAATCGGCGGAATTTCTTCCAAAACCTTATAATTGTTCTTCCCTATATCTTCCTCATCATTTTGTACTATATCCTCTAGAACCGTAAAATGCAGACCAAGTCCTAGCTTGTCCAAATACACAAGATTACCGTATTTGTCTTTCATCTTCCAATTCAGAATATAGACACCCGGTTCTTTCGGCGCTTTAAAACGTACCGACGGGGAAATCATATCTCCCGGATATACAATGTCCGTTATATTGATTTTCCGATTCACTTCCCCCAATTCAAAGAGCGGTGTGATACATTCGTAATATCTGTCTTCCCACGCAATTTTTCCTACATTCTTGATAATCCATGTATGTTCTATCATTTCTTCCGGATAATATACTCCCATATCCGGCGGATATTCGTATTGAAATAGGGAATCATCTTTTTTCTTTTTATTTTCTCCATTCTCAACCGCTGCTATCGATAATTGATTTTTCTTTTGATATAAATATTTCCCATATATCTGATTCACTTCTGTTGGAAATATTGCATAATAAAAGAAAAATGTAAGCACGTTTCCCCAATCGGTTTTTAGCTTTCCTGTCTCTTCATTTATTAAATAAGCCATTAGATTTCCCGAAAGTTCTATGTTCTCACTTTCCACATTTCGAGAAAAAATATCATTCATGCTCGTCTCGGATAACTTAGCTCCCAACAAATCATTGGATCTTTTTTCCATTCTGGCAATTGTCCACGGATGCTCTAACAGATACTCTTTCAAAATCACCAAATATCTTGCTTCTTTCTTACTGTCAGAGAAAAACCTGCTTCGTCTCGTTTTATCATTCCATATTTTGCTATTCAGCCATCGTATTTCCATAGGAACCAATTCTTCAAAGAATTCTTTTTGCGAACGGTATTTCGGCTTCTCAATCCATACGGAAGACGTTCGGCTTTTATTTCCCGGATAGAAAATCTCATAAATCCCTTTCAAATTCATTCCACTTGTCCTCTTTCCTTCTCATTCACTTTTATTATCACATTATATATTATACTATCACTTTAAAGTTGAAATTACATTGCTTTTTAAGTTGTAAATATAAAAGAATACACATCCTTTCGCGTAGTTTTCATCGGATAGAATTCCGGCATTATCTCTAATCCCATACAAAAAAACGCACAAAAGAGTTTAACTCTTTCATGCGTTTCTGTCTGCTTTTATAATATATTTTATAAAATGATTATACTAACTCAAGAAGTACTTCCATAGCAGCGTCACCTTTACGTAAACCAATCTTTACGATTCTTGTGTAACCACCGTTACGGTTAGCATATTTAGGAGCGATTTCGTCGAATAATTTTGCAACCATATCAACTTCTTTAGTGCTTCTAGCTTTTCCTTCTTTTACTTCTGTTACAGGGAAAAGAACTTTCATCATTTCTCTTCTTGCATGTAATCTTGAAGGCATATCTTTTTTGATTGTTTTTTCTACTTCATCGTATACAGTAACTTTTTTACCATCTACAACTTCTTTTACTCTCTTGCCGTCTTTGTCTTTACGAGCAACTTTTGCCATAACTTTAACTTCTTCAAAGTTATCTTTTTCTTTTACAGCTAAAGCGATAAGACCTTCAGCAACTTTGCGAATTTCTTTTGCTTTTGCTTCTGTAGTAACGATCTTACCATTGTAAAGTAAAGATGTTACCTGACTTCTGATTAATGATTTTCTCTGGCTTGATGTTCTGCCAAGTTTTCTATATTTTGCCATTATTTTATCCTCCATTTTGACACGTGGTTATGCTTCTTCGGGCTTACTAGCCATGTGCTGTTATCGAACACATCGGGCTTACCGATAACAATTCACTCCTATAGCGCTTGGGCAAATCCCAATGGCTGCGCTTATTCTTCTCCTTGGATTTGGAACCTTCTTGAACATTAGTAGCTCAAGAAGTAGCGTCAAGTCGAAGAATCTTATTCTTCTCCTTGACTTAATTCTAGACCAAGTTCTTTTAATTTAGCTAACACTTCTTCTAAAGACTTACGTCCGAGGTTACGAACTTTCATCATATCCTCTGAAGTTCTGTTAGTTAATTCTTCTACAGTATTGATTCCTGCTCTCTTTAAGCAGTTGTATGAACGAACAGAAAGTTCAAGTTCATCAATACTCATTTCTAACACTTTTTCTTTTTCATCATCTTCTTTTTCGATCATTACTTCTGCTGCCTGAGCAACTTCAGATAAATCGATGAAGAGTTTCAAATGCTCATTCAAAACTTTTGCTGCAAGACTTACTGATTCGTCCGGAGCTAAAGTTCCATTTGTATATACATCAAGTGTTAATTTGTCAAAGTCAGTAATCTGACCAACACGCGTATTTTCTACTGTTAAGTTTACTCTCTCAACAGGTGTGTAGATAGAATCAATTGGAATTACTCCGATTGGAAGTTCTCCGTTCTTATTCTTATCTGCACTTACATATCCGCGTCCGTTTGCGATTGTAAGTTCCATGTAAAGTTTGCTGTCTGCTCCGCCGCTCAATGTAGCGATAACAGTCTCAGGATTCATGATCTCGATATCCGGATCTACCTGAATGTCAGCACCGGTTACCACACCTTCACCTTCGAACTCGATATATGCAGTCTTTGGTTCATCTGTCTCAGAAGTATTCTTAATTGCCAAAGATTTAAGATTCATGATAATCTCAGTAACGTCTTCTTTTACTCCAGGGATTGAACTGAACTCGTGTAAAACACCGTCAATTTTCACATGCGTAATTGCTGTGCCCGGAAGGGAAGAAAGCATAATTCTTCTAAGAGAGTTACCAAGTGTTGTTCCATATCCTCTTTCAAGCGGTTCAACAACAAATCTTCCATACTTCTTATCTTCTGAAATTTCAGTAATTTCAATATTTGGTTTATTAAAATCAAACACTACAAAGTCCCTCCTTTGGGTTAATAAATATTGAGGGTGAGTTTCTAAATAATCCCTATGGATTATTTAGAATATAACTCGACGATCAACATTTCGTCTACAGGAACGTCAATTGCTTCGCGAAGTGGAAGTTCTTTTACAGCACCTTTTAAGTTTTCAGCGTCAACTTCTAACCAATCTGGTACCATTCTTCCGCCTGTTACCTCTAAGATATCTTTATATCTCTGAGAACCTTTGTTTTTCTCTTTGATTTCGATTGTATCTCCAGCTTTGATTAAGTAAGAAGGAATATTAACCTGTTTTCCGTTTACTAAAACGTGTTTGTGGTCAACAATCTGTCTAGCTTCTTTTCTTGTTCTTGCAAATCCCATACGGAAGATAACGTTGTCTAATCTTGATTCAAGAAGAATCATAAGGTTATCACCTGTCATTCCTTCCATTCTGGAAGCTTTTGCAAAGTAATTTCTAAATGGTTTCTCTAAAACGCCATAGATAAATTTTGCTTTCTGTTTTTCACGTAACTGAAGACCGTACTCGCTCATTTTTCTATTAGCTCTTTTTAACTGTCTGTTAGATTTTTTATCAATTCCTAAATAGATTGGGTCCATTCCTAATGAACGACATCTTTTAAGAACAGGAACTCTATTTACTGCCATGTTCGTTTATCCTCCTATTAGACTCTTCTACGTTTTGGTGGACGACATCCGTTGTGTGGAACTGGAGTTACGTCTCTGATACTTGTTACATCGATTCCGCAAGCCTGAAGAGCACGAATTGCTGCTTCTCTTCCTGAACCAGGTCCTTTTACGAATACATCTACTGTCTTAAGTCCATGAACTAAAGCTGCTTTAGCTGCTGTTTCAGCTGCCATCTGTGCAGCGTATGGAGTAGATTTTCTTGAACCTCTAAAACCAAGACCACCAGCACTTGCCCATGATAAAGCATTTCCCTGTGCATCTGTTAATGTAACGATTGTGTTATTGAAAGATGACTGGATATGTGCCTGTCCGCGTTCAACGTTTTTCTTGACACGTTTTTTTGTTACTTTTTTTGCAACTTTTTTTGCCATTTTAAACTAACCTACCTTTTCTTGTTTTGGTGTGTTCGCTCAACTAAGCTTATGCTACGCATTCGCTAAGGTTCGCGAACGGCCTCGTCGGCCTATTTCTTCTTATTTGCTACTGTTCTCTTAGGACCTTTTCTTGTTCTAGCGTTTGTCTTTGTCTTCTGACCACGAACTGGAAGTCCTCTTCTATGACGGATACCTCTGTAGCATCCGATTTCCTGTAATCTCTTAATGTTAAGAGCGATCTCTCTACGAAGATCACCTTCTACCTGATATTCTTCATCAATTACTGCACTGATTGCTTTAACTTCATCATCAGTTAAATCTCTGCAGCGTGTGTCTGGATTAACTCCAGCCTTTGCTAAAATGTTGTCTGCACTTACTCTACCGATTCCGTAGATATAAGTTAAACCGATTTCTACACGTTTGTCTCTTGGTAAGTCTACACCTGCGATACGAGCCATGTAATTTTCCTCCGTTTTGAATCTTTATTAATATTGTCCCAAATTGGGAAGCGCAAGCGCTTCCAGCTGCTAGATACTACAGCCTTTCCCGGAAATGACACCGGGTATTATAAGCAATATACATCGAGGAATGTTTTCCCTGTATATTAATAGCATGTACACACTTCCTGGTGTGTCATACTACAGCCGCCTAAATTAATTTTGTGCCTCATCGCACAAAAACGACAACGATAAATTATCCCTGTCTCTGTTTGTGTTTTGGATTTTCACAGATTACTCTGATGCTTCCTTTTCTTTTAATAATTTTGCACTTTTCGCAAATTGGTTTTACTGATGATCTAA